>NZ_JAMAWB010000129.1:0-257 GCF_023713585.1 Paenibacillus sp. MER TA 81-3 | reverse complement strand
CGGAAGGTGCGGCTGGATCACCTCCTTTCTAAGGATTACGTCTCCTGCGACGGAGACATACAGGAAGCATCGCTTCCACCCACAAACGTTTTCACTCGTTTTCAGTTTTGAAAGAGGAATCTCTTTCAACTTGTACCTTGAAAACTGAATCGCGAAAGAAGTAAAGTGTCTTAGAATCATCCTTATGTTGATATAAAGCTCAGCAATGAGCAAACTAGGTTAAGCTAGTAAGAGCACACGGAGGATGCCTAGGCACC
>NZ_JAMAWB010000128.1:0-259 GCF_023713585.1 Paenibacillus sp. MER TA 81-3 | reverse complement strand
CTTATTGTAGATTCGACCCATACCAAAGCTCGCTATACCCAAAAGACGCCGCAGGAGGTGCTCCGAGAACGCTCCAAAAAGCTGAGAAAAGTTATCTATTCGCTGGATGAATCGATGAAGAATGCCTTTCCGGCCAAACCGGTTACGGATGTCATCGAGGATGAAATCTCCTATTGCCAGCAGCTTGTCGTAGCAATTGAAGAGGATGAGCGTTTTGCCGGACTACCCAAGGTAACGGGACCGCTCAACCTGCTAAAAG
>NZ_JAMAWB010000127.1:0-260 GCF_023713585.1 Paenibacillus sp. MER TA 81-3 | reverse complement strand
GCCCCCCTCAAGATGAGATTTCCCAATTAGTAAGACCCCTTGAAGACGACGAGGTAGATAGGTTCGGGGTGGAAGCACAGCAATGTGTGGAGCTGACGAATACTAATCGGTCGAGGGCTTATCCTAAATAATAATGATTCGAAGCAGTTGAAACTTTCGCGTTCAGTTTTCAAGGTGCAAACCCTTGAATACCTGTTTGGTGGCGATAGCGGAGGGGTTCCACGCGTACCCATCCCGAACACGACCGTTAAGCCCTCCAG
>NZ_JAMAWB010000126.1:0-266 GCF_023713585.1 Paenibacillus sp. MER TA 81-3 | reverse complement strand
AACGATCTACCGTTGGATCTACTCTGGATGGCTTGTAGCAGGAGATTTACAGGTGCTTCGGCACAAAGGAAAGCGCCATAAGCCGGTCGAAACACGCGGACGATTTATGGTGGGTACATCCATCAGCCAGCGACCAAAAGGGATTCGCAAACGAGAGAGCTTTGGCCACTGGGAGCTCGACACGGTCGTCTCCAGTCGAGGGAAAAGTAAGGCCTGCGTAGCAACTTTCATTGAGCGTAAAACGCGGATGTACGTGGCACTAAAAA
>NZ_JAMAWB010000125.1:0-269 GCF_023713585.1 Paenibacillus sp. MER TA 81-3 | reverse complement strand
TACGCCGTTTTCCACCCAAGACATTTTCTTGGTCGATTATTAATCAATTCTATTGCATGTGAAAGTTCTTCCTCTGTGACCCTAGCAAAGTCATGTCCCTTGGGAAAGAACTCTCTGAGGAGCCCATTGGCATTCTCATTGGTTCCTCTTTGCCATGACGAATAGGGATCAGCGAAATAGACCTTAATCTTGTGCGAGGACTCAAGGTTTCGATGACAAGCAAACTCTTTGCCTCGATCCACGGTCGCCGTCTGAAACGTGGGTGTAGG
>NZ_JAMAWB010000124.1:0-279 GCF_023713585.1 Paenibacillus sp. MER TA 81-3 | reverse complement strand
ATGACGCAGATGGAAATATGGCCGGACTAACCGATGCTGCGGGCAGACATACGGAATACCGCTATGATAAAATAGGCCGTATCGAGGAAGTGCTGCAGGGCCGGGATAGCGTAGCGAAATACAGCTATGGCGAAGGCAACCGCATCGCCTCGATCCTGTATGGCAGCGGCGTCAACGTCCAATATGGCTATGACGGGGACGGCCACATGACGAGCCTGCGGGCGACGAGTCAAGAAGGCCAGGACCTGATGCGGCACACCTATAGCTACGACAACAACG
>NZ_JAMAWB010000123.1:0-279 GCF_023713585.1 Paenibacillus sp. MER TA 81-3 | reverse complement strand
TTCTAAATGATGAAATCGACCATCTGCTGTTTGAAGACGAGTCCATGATCCGGGACTACCAAGCCATTCAAAAGACATGGTTTCTTCGGGGCAAGCAGCGTATCATCCAAACCACCGGCAAACATCGTGGAGTTAAGTTGCTAGCCACGGTCGATTATGCCACCGGTCAAATCGTTTGGCAGGAGGATGAGCAGTACACAGCCGAGACCTTTTTGAGCTTTCTTGAAAAGATTGTTACTCAATACCCTGCAGGCCAAATCGCAATCGTGCTAGATAATG
>NZ_JAMAWB010000122.1:0-280 GCF_023713585.1 Paenibacillus sp. MER TA 81-3 | reverse complement strand
GTTTGAAAATGGTCGCATTTCAGAACCGAGAAAATGGGATGAAAGTGAGAAAGGAGGAACGGAGCGTAGGGGAAACCTACGTGAGTACCGGAGTTTCCACATGAGTCCGAGTTTCGAAGCCGAGATATTGTCAGTGCAGCATCGTTATCAAATGAGTCCATTTTAAACATCCTGCTCAATGAGAGTTTGAAAATGGTCGCATTTCAGAACCGAGAAAATGGGATGAAAGTGAGAAAGGAGGAACGGAGCGTAGGGGAAACCTACGTGAGTACCGGAGTTT
>NZ_JAMAWB010000121.1:0-286 GCF_023713585.1 Paenibacillus sp. MER TA 81-3 | reverse complement strand
CAGGTTGAAATTCCTGTACCACCGTAAGCCGTTATGAGCAATGGGGGGACGCAGAAGGATAGGGACGCGAGCTGATGGATGCTCGTCCAAGCAGTGAGGCCGGTCAGTAGGCAAATCCGCTGACCATGAAGGCTGGGCTGTGATGGGGAGGGAAATTTGTAGTACCGAAGGTCTTGATTTCATGCTGCCAAGAAAAGCCTCTAGCCAGGATGAAGGTGCCCGTACCGCAAACCGACACAGGTAGGCGAGAAGAGAATTCTAAGGCGCGCGGAAGAACTCTCGTTAA
>NZ_JAMAWB010000120.1:0-286 GCF_023713585.1 Paenibacillus sp. MER TA 81-3 | reverse complement strand
TTTCATTTGGCGCATCTGCAGTGAATTTGCGGTTCAGCACGTTCTCAGCTACCTGCTGTGGAGTGGATCTCGCATCTCTCTTTTTCTTCCTCCGGATGACGGATTGAATTCCTTGTATCTTCATCAGCCGGTACACGCGCTTTTGGTTAATCGTTTTTCCCGTTTGGCGGCGCATGTGCAACGTTAATTGACGGTATCCAAAGGTACGCTCGACTTTCTCATAAATGGACATCATGACATGCGTCAGCTCTGCATTTTCCTGCTCATGGGAACTGGGCTTGCGATT
>NZ_JAMAWB010000011.1:0-223847 GCF_023713585.1 Paenibacillus sp. MER TA 81-3 | reverse complement strand
ATCACACAGTCGCCGAAATCCGCAAAAATGTTCAGCAGTTTATGGACGAGATCATGAAATATCCCTTGTCCATCATCGATCGTCTTTGTGTAAGATTCTAAGTGATTCAATAATTCAACTTATATAGCTGGTTCCCGCACTAACCGAACCAGAATACGTGGACTTCTGAGGAATAGACGCTACAGGGTAGAAGTTTCCCTATAGAGGCAATCTTTTGACCAAAATAATGATACAAGGCAATGCCAAATCCAACGATTGAAAATGGGTATGCTGTCTATTGAAGAGCCGGTATGTCTGCGCTCCATTCAGCTTGCATGGGCAGATCAGCGTTACCTGTCTCCAGCAGCCTGTATGTTTCGCGGCTACGTTACCGGTTATTACGCCGAATGCTTGCGATAGTGTAAGCTTACGGCTCGATACTGTAAGAGAGTTGAATGGTTGCGAGAGCGCCGACCTTGTACAATAAAGACATAAGCCAGTTAAGCAGACGCTCCAGCCAGCAGATCAGCCGTTCCGGTACATGATTGTATCGAGCCGCTTCAAGGGATGCGGAGCCATACCAGTCGCTGACTTGTCGCAAGTACAATATGTAAAGGAATGGTGCTCTCATGTCTCATGTTACGATCAACATCCATAACCGCAACGTGTTGTTAGTGACTGAGCCTCAGGTTGTCCGCATTGTAAATAATGAAGAGCTTATGGATTTGCTGCAATCGTTCGGCAGTCTGATGGAAGCGGGGAAAGTGATAGCGGATCGCGTGTTGGAGGAACACTGGCTTAGAGAACGCAGAGAACTCCATATTAGTAGAGACTCGTTAGCCGCCGAAATTGTCGGACATGCGATGGCCATTCCACTATTGGAGCAGTTGAGGAAGAAGGTGCCCTCTGTTCCAGATCGGATTATCGATACGCTACGTGAAAAAGCGGAGCATCACGTGGACGTCATCGATTGCGGTGAGGGACAAGTTGACAGCAACCGCTGGGTATGGGACATCCTCGGCTTCCTATTTTAAATAACCCATAAATAAGATGGGCTGATCTTATGCAATTTAATTGCACGAGATCAGCTCATTGGTTACTCACTCACTTTGAAATTTACCTGTCATGACATAACGCCATACGTCACGAAATACGTTCGCCTTTTGAAGCGCGGTCAGCACGACGAGCGCGATGATGCCGACGAAAATACCGATGACGCCGAACAGCTTCAACCCCGCAAACAGAAAGATAAGCAGCATGAGCGGATTCAATCCGATGCTGGAGCCGTATACTTTCGGTTCGAACGCATGCCGCGTGACGAGAATGACCGGCCACAATATTAAGAGCCCCGTACCCAAGAAAATATCCCCTTCAAAATAAGCGAATACCGCCCAAGGAACGATGATGGCCGGAATGCCGATCAGTGGAATAAGATCGACGATGCCGCCGATGATGGCAATGGTGAATGCATATGGAACGCCCAGGATGAGCAGTCCGATAAAGAACACGATCGCGGTAATCGTTGACAGAATAATATGTCCCTTTATGTAGCCAAAGATAGCGTTCTGCAAATCGCGCGCGACGACGCCAAATGAGGTGTGTACTTGCTCAGGGATGATTGCAGCGCCCCGTGCTGCAATCTGATTCCATTGCTTGCTGATAAGGAATGTTGCGACCATGATGATAACGGTAATAACAGCGAACTTCGGCAGAAACAAGATGGTGGATTTCAAAAACATAAATAAATAGGCGACGATTGTCGTCCCTGCACCAGCAATTGTACTCGTATATTTGGATAACGAGGATTGGATATCGACCGAGCTTAGCGTGTTATTTAACTCCAGTAATAAATTTTGAAAATCCGCGGATTGATAATAATCGATTAATAGATCTTTCCATTCTACAATTTGTTCTTGCACAATACCCATAATATGCCAGGATTCTGCGATGATTTTTGTAGCGAACACAAATACCGCGAACGCAATGATGGCCGCAAACAGCAGCAATGAAGCAGTGACGGCGAGCCAACGCGGAAACTTCCAGCGACGTTCCAGAAAGCGTACGACTGGATTCATCATGTAAGCGAGTAACCATGCGACAAGGAACGGATAGATGATAGGAAATCCGTAATAGAATAGCGCAATGGCGGCTGCAAGTACGATGGTGACCCATGCAGCGCGAAAAATTCGGTGGACCAGTGTGACGTTGAAGATGGGCATAGCACTCTCCTTTTCGTGATGACTCTTTAACCTAGGCAATTGTCTTCGTTTATGATGCTGCCTTTATTTTATCAGACTTGATTCGAGAAACCCAAATGATACAGCTGCAGAAGGACAAGCGTGTGCAGCATTAGTCCATAAGAGACATTTCATCGAGCGTCATATCGAAGCTCGGCGCCAGCTTCTCCAGCACATAATCGATCTCGGGCAGACCTAATTGCTTCAACTTTTCCTCCGTCTGATGTTTTGCTACCTCAAATTCGCGATTGCCGGCAGCCAGTTCGCTGCCGCATTTGAAATACGCATCCAATAAGTCGGCCGCTTTGACATATAACCGAACTTCCTTCTCCAGTTCAGACTTCGGATCGATGAGCGGGGCATAGACGGATTGCAGCTCCTCAGGAATCATGCGGATAAGCCGTTCGGCTGCCAACTGCTCGATCTCGCGGAAGTTCGACAAAATGCGGGCATTATGATGTTTCACTGGCGTTGGAATATCCCCAGTGAACACTTCTGTTGCATCATGAAACAACGCATACGTAACGGCTTTGCCCGTATCGATTTCTTTGTGGAACACTTCATTGGCTATCGTGCAGAGCATATGTGTCGTCATCGCGACATGAAAGGAATGCTCGGCGACGTTTTCTTTATTCGTATTGCGCATTAGGCTCCACCGTTCGATATGCTTCAACCGGTACATATAAGCAAAAAAGTGATGGGACAGTGCGGATTGGTTGTCTGATTGATGCATTTGAGTTCCATCCTTTCATTAAGTGCATGAACAACCTAATATAAATAGTGTTTCCAAAGGGGGCCGAAGGTCGCTCTGATTGGAAAATGCTTCGAAGAAATTGTACTCTTATGTTATTATATTACTATTGAGATGTGATTGTCGTCATAGATAAATGATACGTGCATTGCCTCGTTCCCGCCGCAACTAGACTTCGCATCATGATCAATCGTTTTCCGGGACATGACATGCGATGAGAGGAGCTACGTCTAATTATGAAATCGTTTTTACAGAGTGTGTATGAGCTGATTGTAGAGACTTCGACGAACCTGCCAGGGGATGTTCGCCGGGCCATTGCACGGGCGCAGGAACGCGAAGATGCCGCAACCCGTTCGGGTCTGTCGCTAAGCACGATTGCGCGCAACATTAAGATGGCGGAAAACAACGTGTCGCCTATCTGCCAAGATACGGGCATGCCGACCTTTATCGTGCATACGCCAGTCGGTGCGAACCAACTCGTGATGAAGGAGCAAATCCGCGAGGCGATTAGCCGCGCGACGAAGGAGGGCAAGCTGCGCACGAATTCGGTAGATTCGCTTACAGGGTCGAACAGCGGGGATAACCTGGGACCGGGAACGCCGGTCATCCATTTCGAGCAATGGGACAAAGATATGATTGAGGTGCGGCTCGTCTTAAAGGGCGGCGGCTGCGAAAATAAAAATATCCAATATAGCCTTCCAGCGGAGCTGGAGGGGCTGGGCAAAGCCGGGCGCGACTTGGACGGCATCCGCAAATGCATCATGCATGCGGTATATCAAGCGCAAGGCCAAGGCTGCAGCGCCGGGTTTATCGGCGTCGGCATCGGCGGCGACCGCACGACTGGCTACGAATTGGCGAAGCAGCAGCTGTTCCGCAAGGTTGAGGATACGAACCCGATTTCAGAATTGCATAATCTGGAAGATTATGTGATGGATAAAGCGAATCAGCTCGGCATTGGAACGATGGGCTTCGGCGGTGAAGTAACGCTGCTGGGCTGCAAGATTGGCGTCATGAACCGGCTGCCGGCCAGCTTTTTCGTATCAGTAGCATATAACTGCTGGGCATTCCGCCGTCAAGGCGTCCTCATCGACAGCACGACCGGCGAGATTCAAGAATGGGTGTATGAGCGCGGCACGGAAGTAGAAATGCAAGAGTCGGCTGCTACAGCTGCGAACGGACAAGCCAAGGCAGCTGACACAGGCAATGAAAGCCGGCAAATCGTGCTGACAACGCCAATCACGGAAGAGGCGATTCGTTCGCTCCGAGTCGGTGACGTCGTAATTATTAACGGCGAGATGCATACCGGCCGCGACGCGCTGCACAAGCACTTAATGGATCATGAGGCTCCGGTGGACTTGAACGGCGCGGTCATTTATCACTGCGGTCCAGTCATGCTGAAGGATGAAGAAGGCTGGCATGTAAAAGCGGCTGGACCGACGACTAGCATCCGGGAGGAGCCTTATCAAGGCGATATCATCAAGAAGTTCGGCATCCGCGCAGTCATCGGCAAGGGCGGCATGGGCGCTAAGACGTTGGCGGCGCTCGGTGAACACGGCGCGGTATATTTGAATGCGATTGGCGGTGCAGCTCAATATTACGCGGAATGCATCAAGAAGGTAAATAGTGTGGACTTCATCGAATTTGGTATTCCGGAAGCAATGTGGCATTTGCAGGTCGAAGGCTTCGCAGCGATCGTAACGATGGATGCGCACGGCAACAGCCTGCATGCGGACGTCGATCGCGACTCGTTCGAGAAGCTGGCTCAATTGAAGGAGCCTGTATTCATATGAGTGGCAAGCCTCCGCTTGGATTACAAATAAATGATTGGTTCGAACGTTATATGTTTATTCTTGTCCCCGGCAGTCTGATGCTGGGGGTTCTTTTTAATGAAATGCTGATTTCCTCTATCTGGCTCATTCCCTGACTGTTCGGGCTCGTTACGTTCGTGATGGGACTCGGCTGCGGGAGGCGAGACATTGCGGGAGAATTTCGCCAACCCATCATTGTTTTAACGGTTTTTACAAAAGCTTAATATACTACCATCTAGCCAAACCGAAGCGCGATAAGTACGATGAATACGTAGATAAGAAACTTAGACAGATGGAGTGGAGAGATGATCATGTCACGCTTTCGCACGCGTTTGACCCTTATTTTTGTGCTGCTAATCGGCATTTCTGTATTGACGGCGGGCATTTATATGGCGTCTTCCTTTAAAGAAAGCCATATCCGGCAGTTGGAGCAAAATATGTCCCGGGAAATCAAGCTCATTGAACAGACGCTTGTATGGCAGCGCGGAAACGATGCAACCGACATGGTTGAATATTACAGCAGTTGGGCCCGTAAGCTGCACGAAAGCGCTGCTGCCCGTGTCACCTTTATACTGGCGGACGGAACGGTCGTGGGAGATTCGGATCATAACGCAGCCAACATGGATAACCATCTTGCCCGCGAGGAGATTGCCGCTGCTCACCAAGAAGGCTTAGGCTCAAATATACGCTACAGTGACACACTGAAGCAGAACATGCTATATGTGGCGAGTCCGGTGCACACTCCCAATTTCGAAGGCTATATTCGGCTGGCGATGAGCCTTGAGGATGTAGAGGTGAGCGTACGTGAACTGTGGGCTTATTTGGCGCTCGGACTGGCTGCATTATTTGTGGTCGCCGTGCTCGTCAGCTACCGTATCGCTTATAATTTGACGCGTCCGATTGAGAATATGACGCGTGTCGCCCTTCGTTTCGCCCATATGGATTATAAAGCTCGAGCCCAAGCTGTCGGCAAAGACGAGATAGGCCAGCTTGGATCGGCCATCAATGCGATGGCAGACAGCCTCCAAATTCAGATGACGCAAATTCGTGAAAAGGAAAGCCGGCTGCAAACGGTGATGGAGCATATGATCAACGGCATCGTCATGATTGATGCGGAAGGTCAAGTCGCCCTGTTGAACCGGAAAGCGGAGCATATTCTCGGCGTGAAGAGCATTGAATGGCTTGGTCGATCGTTCCAGGACGTGCACGCTCCGCACGAGCTGCTGCATATGACAGCCGAAGTATTGGAACGAAAGCTTTTGTGGCATGATGAAATTACGATTTACTATCCGGAGGAGCGGCTGCTCGATGTCAGTGTCGTGCCTATCTATTTCACTGATAGCGAATGGGCAGGTATTCTTCTTGTCATGCAGGACGTATCCGAAATTCGTCGCTTGGAGCGAATGCGAAGCGAGTTCGTCGCCAACGTATCGCATGAATTGAAGACACCGATAGCAGCAGTAAAAGGCTTTGCGGAAACGCTGATGAACGGGGCAATGAACGATCCGGAAATTGCAAAAACCTTCTTACAAATCATTCATGATGAGAGCGAACGGTTAAACCGTCTTATCGGAGATATTCTTGAATTATCCAAAATCGAATCGAAGCGGGTGCCGCTGCAGTTCTCGCCGGTGCATGTCGACAGCTTCTTGGAGCAGACAGTGGAGATGCTGCAGAAGGAAGCGGAGAAGAAACGGATTGATATTCACCTGCAAGCAGAGCAAGACTTATACGTAGAAGCTGATGAAGATCGCTTCCGCCAGATCGTGCTCAATCTGCTGTCCAATGCGATTAACTATACCCCGGAAGGCGGGCACGTCAAGGTAACCGCAGCGTCTGTCCATCATAACGAGCAGGGGGAGGCGGAACGCATCCAAATCACGATTGCGGATACGGGAATCGGAATACCTAAAAAAGATGTGCCACGCATCTTCGAACGGTTCTATCGGGTGGACAAAGCGCGCTCCCGCAGTTCAGGCGGGACGGGATTGGGGTTGTCCATTGTGAAGCACTTAGTTGAGTCCCATCATGGGGCCATTTCCGTGGTAAGTGAATTGGGTGTAGGCACGACGTTTACCATTGAACTTCCGGTACTACAGGATATGCTGCCGCCATCCAATGCAATGAGTTAGTCAGGTGAGGCGTGTATACGGCATGAAAGAGAATACAGGTGTTTTCATGTTGTTTGCAGCTGGTTTCAAAAAAACTGGTCGACATCGTTAAAAATATGTTAGGATAATGTTGAGATACGATGAAGAAAGACGAGAACGATGAAGTGAATCGACTTTCGGAGGAATAGTTATGTCTGAGCTTAAAGTATTAGTTGTTGAAGATGAACCAACACTTGCACGGCTGCTGTCGTACAACTTAACATTAGAAGGCTATGAGACGACTGTGGTTGACCATGGTACCCAAGGACTGCAAATGGCCCTTCACCGCAAATTCGATCTTATTATACTGGACATCATGCTTCCTGGCATGAATGGCTTTGAAGTATTGTCTAAGGCAAGACAGGCAGGGGTTCGGACACCGGTCATTATTTTGACCGCGCGCAATGCAGAGGAAGAAGTAGTGCAAGGACTCAAGTACGGAGCGGATGACTACATTACGAAGCCGTTCGGAGTGGCCGAGCTGCTTGCACGTGTTGGAGCTGTGCTCCGCCGCACATCTAACGATGCTCCGGCCAATGCGATGGATGAAGAGGGCGATGATAAAGTAATCGTGCTTGGCGATTTACGCATCTATCCGGAGAAATACGAGGTGACGCTGCACCGTGATCTAATTCCATTGCGTCCGAAAGAATTTGAAGTGTTGCTCTATCTCGTCCAGCGTCCAGGGACGGTTATCACACGGGATGATTTGATGAATGCTGTGTGGGGATTTGACTATATTGGCGGGCAGCGAACGGTGGATGTGCATGTCAGTTCTCTGCGTAAGAAGCTGGAGATGAATCAGCAATCTGTGCAGATTGATTCGATACGCGGAGTTGGCTACAAGCTGGTTGTCCAGAAGAAGCAGACGGTGTAAGTGCCACATCCATAGATTCGGATTATAATAACAGGCTCCTTCTCGCGAAGGAGCTTTTTTACTTCTATTAGATCATGGGGAGAATACGTCTCTGGTCTTGGAGCTGCCCCTTGTCCCTTCCCTGGAGCAAATATGCCTGTAATATCTCTTGCCTCACTCTCCCCTTCATTCAGAATGGCTGCCCTCTTTTTTAAAACGAGAATATTGTTAACGGACCTTTGTGCAATGGCCCTTATGTCCATTCTCCCGCATAGTCAGGAATGGTAACGACGGAAGAAATGATACATGCCGTTTCGTATAGAAACCCTGCCATGAAGCGGCCGACTATAACAGCAGTGAGCCAGAATCGTCCTTGGTGTGCCGTCTTCTGATGGAAGGGGAGAACGAAGCAAAGGGGCGAGTGAAGCGAATCACCGTCAGCCAGAATGCAACGCAGCACGAGTGAAAGGGCGTATTAGTGCCGCAGTGCGCGAACCATAGTGGATGTACAAGCTGGAGCCATAAGGTGATTCAGGTTATCATAAGGTTATATCAGATGTAAAAAGGTGATGCGATGAATCGGACGGATCGGTTGCTCGCTATGCTTCTCGAACTTCGCAGCAGGAAGCTGTGCCGAGCAGAGGATTTAGCGGAACAGTTTGAAATTAGTGTAAGAACGGTATATCGGGACATGCTGGCGCTGTCGGAAGCAGGGGTTCCGATTTGCGCGGTGCCGGGACAAGGCTACTCTTTAATGGAAGGCTACTTTCTGCCGCCAGTGTCGTTGCTGCCCGAGGAAGCAATTCTATTGCTTTGCGGCGGGGAACTGGTGGAATCGATTTTCTATTCTCCATGGAAGGAGCATGCTCGCACGGCTCATCGCAAAATCGAGGCGTTGCTGAGCAGCAGTCAGCGAGATCAGGTGGATGAGCTGCGTCAACAGGTACGGATTTTGCCTGCCCCTTACGCAGAGTCTTCGGCATTGCACGGTCAAGATATAGAGGCGGATACGCGCCTCTTCGGAATGATTCGTGAAGGCGTCCAGGAGAATCGCGTGCTGCAAATCGATTACCATGGGAAGCGCAGCGGCCGCGACGGCGACTTGTCGTCGACCCGCAGAAAGATTCATCCGTATGGACTTATATATGTTGGAGGCGGATGGGTGCTCGTTGCGTATTGCGAGCTTCGGCAGGATATGCGTCATTTTCGTCTCGACCGCATCGGAGCTTTGCTGCCGACGGAAGAGAAGTTTCTGCGAGATCCGAACTTTTCTCTGACAGCGTATAAGAAGGAGAATGATCGAACCGTTCAAGTTCGGGTTTGTTTCACGCTTGATATTGCGCCACAGGTGTTGGCTTCTCGATATTTCTATATCGATTCGTATGTAGAGCAGGCAGAGCGGCTTCTCGTGACCTTGCTTGTCCGTCGCGAGGATGAGGTGCTAAGCTGGATTCTTGGCTGGGGGCATCGTGCGAAGGTGCTGGAACCAGCGTCTTTGGTCCAGCGAATCGAGGAGGAAATTGCCGCGCTCCAAAAAGTATACATGACTTCCGCGCTCCTGACATAAGGTTGTCAGGAGCTATCTTTTATGATGTATGTATAACCAACAGAAAGAGGGATATAGTCATGGCAGAAAATCGGCAATCGCTTGAAGGATTAGAAAACATCGGAGCGCTCGTAGAACAGTATCGGAATGGACTTGATCCATATACGATCGAGCAGCTGCGTTATAAGGCAAACGATGATCAGTGGTCGCTCGGACAAATGTACAATCACCTGATTCAATCGGCTATGTTCATGCAGATCGGCGCGATTGCCAAGTGCGCCGAAGCAGAATCAACGGATACGGCAGAAGGAAAGAGCGAAGACGGGCAGCGAATTTTTCAAAAGGGCTCTTTTCCGCCAATCAAAATCAAAGTTCCGGATTCACCGCAATATACGCCGTCTCAGCCGGAGAGCAAGGAACAGCTGGCACAAGGCTTGGAAAAGGTGTGGGAGCAGGCACAATCGTGGGCGGCGAAGCTGCATGAGATTCCCGGGAATCGGAAAGTCAAGCATCCAAGGCTCGGTTATTTAAACGCGCTGGAATGGTTTCAGCTGATTGAAATGCACCTCCGCCATCATTTGCGGCAGCAAGCAACGCTTGAACAGGAGCTATAGAATCCTCATAAAAATACAGCCCTCAGCGAATTCTCTTCGCGAGGGCTGTTGCCGTTATAAAGTCAGTCTTCGTTGCAAAAGGCGCACGCACGGGCCAATGCGCTAGCCTGTTTACCCCTCATCCGTCTTAACGCGGGCGCCCCACCAGAATACGAATCCGATGGACAAGGCCACGATGATCAGCGGGGCGTAGTAAATAAGAAAATTCTCCATTGCCTAATCCTCCTTTAAGCTTGATATTGTTGCCTTTCACATAGTTCGCATCGAACAGGAACAAGCGAAGCAGCAAGAACAATGACGGTATCAGTATAAGCAAGCCCAAAATGAATACGACGATTTGCGCGGTCGCCATCGAAGGATTCGTAATGCTGTCGTGGATGTTGACGTACGGATAAAGCACATATGGCAGATGGGCTTTTCCGTAACCGAACCAGGCGAATCCGAACTGCAGAACGACGCAAGCGAACGCCCAGCCATAATTGCGGCGTTTCCAGACGCAGAAGACTGCAATGAGGAAGAACAAGAACGACAGAATGAACATCCATGCATTCGACACCATGTTGTTAAAGTGATCTAAGTTATGTCCTCGAATCGCATAGAATACGAACAAGCTAGCCAGAATCGTCGGTGTAGACCAGAATAAGGCATATTTGCGCACGACTTCGAGCGCTGCGCTGTCCTCTGCTTTCGCAGCGTAGTATGTCAAGAACATAGCTGAAATGTACAACACGCTCACGAGGGCAAGCAGGATAACGGAATACGGATAAATGTTCGTAAACAGTTTCCCGAAGGCGAATGTGATGTAGCCTCCCTGTTCCGTAATATATCCGCCTTCCGAGACGGCCAGCACCGTCGACAATGCCGCGGGGATGAGCCAGCCGCTGACACCGTACAAGAACATATAGACACGGTTGTTCTTGAAGCCGTATGTGCTGAACGCATAATAAGAACCGCGAATCGCCAGCAGTATTGTCGCCAAGCTTCCCGGGACAAGCAGTGCCGTACCGTAGTAATAAGCGGCATCCGGGAAAAATCCGACCAGTCCGACATAGAAGAAGATGAGAAAGACGTTCGTCACTTCCCAGACCGGAGACAAATAGCGTTCGATGACATTGTTGATAATATGGCGCTTGCCTGTAATGGAGCTTACATAGCTGAAAAATCCAGCGCCGAAATCAATCGACGCCACGATGAGATAGCCGAACAGAAATATCCAAAGCACCGTAATTCCTAGCAGTTCGTAACTCATATCTTCGTGCCTCCTTCAATCCCGAGCGCAGCAATTTCCTCTTCTGCAGGATTTCCTTGAACATCCGGATCAGGACTCTAATCGCGGTCAGGGTAAGTACGGCATAGAGCAAGGCGAACAGCCATAGCATCGTATCGACGTGGTTCGATGTCGTCGCGCCTTCGGCTACCGTCATGACCTTCCATAAAATCCATGGCTGACGGCCGATCTCCGCGAATATCCAACCGGATTCGATAGCCATAACCGCCAGCGGCGCGCCAATGACGATGGCCCAGAGCAGCATACGGCTAATCGGCTTGCCTGTCTTGCGCTTCCGGCGTTGCCATATGACGTACCAGAGTGCGACAAGCGTCAAATAGATACCAATGAACACTATGGAATCAAAGAAATAATGCGTTGGCCGCAGCGGCGGAAGCTCGTCTGGCGGAACTTCCTTCAAGCCTTTCACAACCGTATCCGGTGTGCTTCCGGCCAGAATGCTGAGCGCAAATGGAATTTTGATTGCAAATTTGACTTCATTCTCTTCTGTTAAAATGCCGCCGAGAATGAGCGATGCTTTATCTGTCGTCTCAAAGTGCCATTCGGCCGCCGCGAGCTTCTCGGGCTGATATTCATGCAAATATTTTCCGGACAAATCCCCAATAAGGGCGGAAGCAAGCGCAAAGACAAGCGCCGAAGTCATCGTCAGACGCAACGCCTTCTTGTAGTACGTATGATTGCGGCCGCGGAGCATCGCAATCGCTGCAATCGCCGCTAGCAGAAAGGCGGACGTGACGTATGCCGTGACGAGCACGTGGCTGACCTTCGTCGGCATAGCCGGGTTGAACATGGCGAGCAGCGGTTGGATATTTGTCATTTGACCTTCTACCATATCGAATCCGCGCGGCGCATTCATGAATGCGTTAACGGTAGTAATGAAGAACGCCGATGCGGAAGAGCCAATGGCAACCGGGATAAGCGCCAGAAAGTGAACCATATTCGCACAATAAATGTAAAATAAAGCTCGTTATTTCACAAACAGAGATGATTTACAATATCTTAACTTTTACAAAACAGAACATTTACAATCCCGTGCTACATTGGGACTTAGGGCGGAATTCAGGACTATAGTAGGGGTGAAGCTTCATGATAACGAAGGTTGGTACGACCCAGCGAACTCAAGAGGAACCGCAACAGCGGCTCGTAACAAACGAATATGATGACCTCATACGACAAGCACCCATTATTCAAGCGGGCACGACGATTGAAGAAGCGGAACATCGATTTCGCAGCGATCCATTTCTTCTGTGTCTCATAGTAGGGAACGATAGGAAGCAGCCGATTGGCATCGTCATGCGGGAACGATTCCATGAATTTATGAGCAATCGCTTCTCGCCGGCATTGTTCTATGAGAAGCCGATAAAATGCTCGCGTTAAATGATTCTATAGAAGCGGCCCGTGCCGGTGAGCACGGCAGAGGATTTCAAGTGGTGGCGTCAGAAGTGCGGAAGCTGGCTGCGCTCACCAAGTCAGCAACCGGACAAATTGAAGCTACGCTCAATCAGATGACAGACGCTTTAAATCTAACGATTCAAGCAAGCGAGCATACGAATAAGGAAGTGCAGACGACCTTATCGGGCCTTACGACCGCAGTCAAGCAATTTGAGCAGCTGTCCCGGGCGATCGTGGACAACCGCCACAGGTTGGAGCAAGCGGATGCTTATGCGATGCGCATGTTAGATACCGCACATGATGCGCACAGACAATTAACGACAATGTCAGACCGTCCATAAATATTTTACACTGCGTTTACAAAATACAAAAACAGGCTTAACAAACAAGCTTTAAGATACAAAGTGTAAGACGAAAATGAAAAAACGAAATGATTAAAAAAGCGAACCAATCAAAAGGAGTGGATACACTTGAAAAAATGGGGAAAACAAATCATGCTGCTAACGCTTGTTGCAGCGTTAACCGTAGTGCTGGCGGCATGCGGAGGCAAAAAAGAAGATACGAGCGCTAACTCTGGAAACACAGCAACAGAAAACACGACGAACGGTTCGACATCGGAAACGGCAAGCCCTGAGAAGTTGTCCGGAACGATTGATATAGACGGTTCCAGCACAGTATATCCGATTACGGAAGCAATGGCTGAGGAATTCGGCAAAGAGCATGGCGAAGTACGCGTATCGGTAGGAACGTCGGGCACCGGCGGCGGCTTCAAACGCTTCATTAATGGTGAAACGGCTATCAGCAACGCTTCCCGTCCGATTAAGGAGAAAGAAGCAGCTTCTGCGAAGGAAAAAGGCATTGAGTACTTGGAATTGATGGTTGCCTACGATGGTTTGTCGATTGTCGTCAATAAAGACAACGATTGGGTCGACAAAATTACAATCGATGAATTGAAGAAAATTTACGAACCGAATTCTAAAGTGAAGACGTGGGCGGACGTGCGTGCAGGCTGGCCTAATGAAGAAATTAAAATTTACTCGCCAGATGCCAACCACGGAACATTTGACTACTTCACCGAAGAAATCAATGGCAAAGCGCAAGAAAGCCGCAATGACAAGCAAGTGACGTTCAGCGCAGACACGAACGCCATTGTACAAGGAGTCGCAGGCGACAAGAACTCTATCGGATATTTCGGATATTCCTACTTCGAAGAGAACCAAGACAAGCTGAAGCTCATCCCGGTTGACAACGGCACTGCTACAGTAGCGCCTTCCCAAGACACGATTAAAGACGGCAGCTATTCGCCATTGTCCCGTCCATTGCTCATCTATGTGAACAAGAAGCACATGGAGAAGGCAGAAGTGAAATCATTCGTTGAATATTACTTGCAAAATGTCGGCAGCATCGCCAAAGAAGTCGGCTATGTAGCACTTCCACAAGAAAAATATGACGAGCAATTGAGCAAGTTAAAATAATTAGATTCGTCTAAATGTATGTGAATGCACGTAAGACTAGCATCATACAACCTGCAGCAAATGTGATGTCTCTCCATACGGAAGGTTTGGGACATCACATTTTCACGAAGATAATGTTAACGAATTGTAAAAGAAGTAAAGAGAGGTTAAGACGATGCAGGGTAATCTCCCGCAACAAGAGACAACGATGTCCTTCAAAAACAAAAGAGCGCATATATCGGACAAAATCGTTCCGATTGTGCTGTTTATGTGCGCAGCCCTGTCGGTACTGACCACGATCGGGATCGTATACACACTCTTTTCTGAAACATTCTCTTTCTTTAAAACTGTAAATATATCAGAATTTCTGTTCGGCACGAAATGGAGCCCGCTTATTGAACCGAAATCGTTCGGTATATTGCCTCTGTTGGGCGGTACTCTGATGGTGACGGTCATCGCCTGCCTCGTTGCTATTCCAATCGGCCTTGCGAGTGCGATTTATTTAAGCGAATATGCGCCGACACGCGTTCGCAAAATCGTCAAGCCGGTGCTTGAGGTGCTGGCCGGTATTCCGACGATTGTGTACGGATACTTCGCCTTGTCGTTCGTCACGCCGTTAATTAAGAGCATCTTCCCAGATGTGGGCGTGTTCAACGCATTGAGTGCGGGGCTTGTCGTTGGGATTATGATCATTCCGATGGTGTCGTCGCTGTCCGAGGATGCGATGATGGCGGTGCCGCGGAGCTTGCGTCATGGCGCGTACGCACTAGGTGCGACGCGCTTTGAAGTAGCGCTCAAAATTGTCGTTCCGGCTGCGTTTTCCGGCATCGTGTCCTCCGCCGTATTGGCCTTCTCCCGTGCCATCGGAGAGACAATGATTGTGACGGTTGCAGCCGGGGCTACACCGCAGCTGACGTTGAACCCGCTTGAGAGCATTCAGACGATGACGGCATACATCGTTCAGGTCAGCATGGGTGATACGCCGCACGGCTCGATAGAGTACGGTACGATCTTCGCCGTCGGGATGACGCTCTTTGTCATTACGTTCTTGCTGAATATTGTCGCTCAGTGGGTCGCAAGACGGTTCAGGGAGGAGTACTAAACAAATGAGTATTTTACAAGATGCTAACCGTAAACAAATCAGCAATCGCCGTAAAGTCGATATGACGCTTCATATTTTATTTCTCATAGCAACATCCATCGGTATTATCGCTTTGATGGCCTTGCTCATTCAAATTATGATGGACGGCTTATCACGTCTCAATCTGGAGCTGTTCACGAATTACCCGTCGCGGATGGCTGCCAAAGCAGGGATGAAATCGGCCATTGTCGGTTCCATTTATATGGTGCTCATTATGGCTCCCATCTCCTTCATACTCGGCGTAGGAGCGGCGATCTATCTGGAGGAATATGCGAAGAAGAGTGCGTTCACGCGCTTGATCCAATTAAATATCAGCACATTGGCCGGCGTGCCCTCAATTGTGTACGGAATTCTCGGATTGACGATCTTCGTGCGCGGGCTGGCTCTGGAGCGCAGCTTGTTGTCCGGTGCGCTGACGATGACGCTGCTCGTGCTGCCGATTATTATCGTATCCGCCCAAGAGGCGATTCGAGCCGTGCCGAAAGCGCGCAGAGACGCATCCTTCGCGCTTGGCGCCACGAAATGGCAGACAGTATCGCGATCAGTGCTGCCTTCTGCGATCTCAAGTATTTTGACCGGTGTCATTCTGGCGCTGTCGCGGGCTATCGGCGAGACCGCGCCGCTTGTCATGATAGGCGCCCTCACGTTTGTCGCTTTCCTTCCGGAGAGCATTATGGATCAGTTCACGGTCATGCCGATTCAAATTTTCAACTGGGTATCGAGACCGCAATTGGCCTTCCACGAATTGGCGGCTGCGGGCATTATCGTTCTGTTGGCACTGCTTATCATCATGAACATCTCTGCGGTGATGCTGCGCAACAAATATCAGAAAAACGTGTAAGGAGACGATCCCATGAGCACAGCGACTGCCTTAAAAACATTAATCGACATTCGTGACTTAGACCTCTACTACGGTACTTACCATGCTTTGAAGAAAGTGTCGATGACGATTCCGGAAAAAGCGGTGACGGCGTTCATTGGCCCTTCCGGCTGCGGTAAATCAACGCTTCTGCGCACGCTGAACCGCATGAATGATATGATCATCGGCACGCGCATTGAGGGCAAGGTTGAAATTGCCGGTACGAACATATACAGCAATGAAGTGGACGTAGAAACATTGCGCAAGAAGGTCGGCATGGTGTTCCAGCAGCCGAATCCGTTCCCGAAGTCGATTTACGATAATATTGCCTACGGCCCGCGTCTGCATGGCACCCGCAGCAAATCGCAGCTGGATGAAATTGTGGAGCAAAGCTTAAAGCAGGCGGTGCTGTGGGACGAAGTGAAGGATTACTTGAAGCGCTCGGCGTTCAGCCTATCTGGCGGTCAGCAGCAGCGCCTCTGCATTGCGCGCGCCCTGGCGGTGAACCCTGATATCCTGCTGATGGATGAAGCCACATCCGCGCTCGATCCGATATCTACACTTAAAATCGAAGAGCTTGTTCAAGAATTGAAGCATCGTTACACGATTGTCATGGTTACGCACAATATGCACCAAGCTGCGCGCGTGTCGGACCAGACGGTATTTTTCTTAAACGGTGAAGTGGTGGAATTCGATAATACGGAAACCCTGTTCTCCAATCCGAGCGACAAGCGCACGGAGGACTACATTACGGGACGTTTCGGATAAAAAGGAGGCAGTTCAAAAATTCCCCTTTTGATTACGAAGCATCTCTAGATGTCACTTAGCATCGAAAAGGGTCATGTTTGAACACGCATGAAAAGGGAGAGTGGATGAAGCATGATTAAGCGCAAGGAATTTGACTTGGCTTTGAATGAGCTCAGCAGGCTGCTAGAAGAGATGGGGCAGCGTGTCGAACGAGCCTTATCCGAGTCAATTGAGTCCTTGAAGACGATGGATGCAGTACGCGCCAAGCATATCATATCTGAAGATGTGGAATTGAACCAACTCGAGGAGAAAATTATCGACCTCGGTTCAAGACTCATATTGACACAGCAGCCGGTTGCGAAAGATTTGCGCCGCATCCTCGTCGCCTTCCGCATTTCAAATGACCTGGAGCGGATGGGCGACTTGTCTATCGACGTGGCGAAGGTGGTGCTGCGCATGGATGGACAGACGCTAATCAAACCGCTTATCGATTTGCCGCGTATGGCGGGAATCGTGCAGCAGATGATAACGGACTCCATTCAATCCTATGTGCGGGAAGATGTGAATCTAGCTTATAAAATGGCGAAGGAAGACGACCAGGTTGATCAGCTGTACAGCCAAATTTTCCGCGAGCTGTTAAGTTATGTTGTAGAGAACCCGCAGAACGCTTCCCAAGCGATGCTGCTTACGTTCGTAGGGAGGTATATCGAACGGATTGCAGACCACGCGACGAACATCGGTGAAGCGGTTGTCTATCTGGTTACGAACGAGCGTCCTGATCTGAATAATTAATCATTGCAACCGATCGGAGAAAGACCCGATCGGTTGTTGTCGTCTAGGGCGAGACTGATTTCCTTTTCTGGTCCAGGCTATGCTATCATGTTAGCAAGAGAATGGATTGAGGTGCTTTGTATCATGGAAAAATGGATCGTTATCGACGGTAACAGCATTATTTATCGAGCTTTTTTTGCAATGCCCCCACTGACGAATTCGCAAGGTTTACATACGAATGCCGTGTACGGCTTTACTACGATGCTGCTTCGCATATTGGAAGAAGAACGTCCGACGCATATGCTCGTTGCATTCGATGCAGGCAAGGAGACGTTCCGCCACGGCGACTACCAAGACTATAAAGGCGGACGCGAGAAGACACCATCTGAGCTGTCCGAGCAATTTCCTCTATTGAAAGAGTTGTTGACCGCAATGGGTATTTCCCATTTTGAACTTAAAGGATATGAAGCGGACGATATTATCGGCACGCTGACGCGTCAAGCGGATGAATCGGGGCAATCCATGTCTGTCGTAACGGGCGATAAGGATATGCTGCAGTTGGCTTCTGAGCATGTCACCGTTCTGCTGACGAGAAAAGGCGTGACAGAGATTGAGAAGTACACTCCAGCAGCCATAGAGGAGAAGTATGGGCTTGCGCCGCTGCAAATTATCGATATGAAAGGCCTGATGGGCGATACGTCCGACAACATTCCGGGTGTCCCTGGGGTTGGTGAGAAGACGGCGCTGAAGCTGCTGCATCAATTCGGCAGTGTGGAAAGCGTGCTTGAGCATGTTGATGAGCTGAAAGGCAAGATGAAGGAGAACATTACGAACCATGCCGAGGATGCGCGCCTCAGCAAGAAGCTGGCGACGATCTTTCGGGAAGTGCCTTTGGATAAAGAATGGGAAGAGATGGCTTTTTCGGGCTTGAAGGGAGATACCGCCATTCCAGCGTTGAAGAAGCTTGAGTTCAAATCGATCATCGAGCGTATTGAGAAGATCGGCATGGTGGATGGCTCTTCAGTTGCCGAGCCTGCTGTTGCCGATGATTCACTGTCAGCTGAGAAGCTGAATGTTCGCCTGGTAGACGACAACTGGGATGAATTGAAGCAAGCGCTGGATGCGGCAGATACGTTCATCGTGGAATCTCACGGCGACAATCCGCATCAGGCGGAGCTTATCGGCATGCTGATTGCCTATGAGGAAGGAAGCTGGTTCCTGACTAAGGAGCAGCTGCTAAGCGAAGAGGCCGGACCGATACGCGAGTGGCTGGGTGACGGGAGCAAGTTGAAGAACGGATATGACATGCACTACGCCGAGCTTGTGCTGCACTGGACAGGCATACCGTTTGCGGGATCAGGCTTTGACGTGCAGTTAGCTTCTTATGTGCTGAATCCGGACGATGCGACGGCTACATTGCAGGCGGTGGCAGAGAAGAACGGCTTGCCCGCAAGCCCAAGCGATGAGGATGTATATGGAAAAGGGGCCAAGTTCCGTGTGCCCGAGCTTCAGCAAGTGGCCGAGCATAGCGCGCGCAAGGGAGCGCTCGTGCGTCGGTTAAAGCCGCTTATGGAGAAGACGCTGCACGAGCAGGAGATGGACCGCCTCTATTACAAGCTGGAATTGCCTCTATCTAAAGTGCTGGCTCAGATGGAGAAGACAGGTATTAAAGTGAAGATTGAGAGCTTGCAGCAGCTGGGCGAGCAGTTCAGCGAGCAGATTGAAACGACGATGAAGCGCATTTACGTGTTGGCTGGCACCGAATTCAACATCGGTTCACCGAAGCAGTTGGGTGAAATTCTGTTCGACAAGCTCGGACTTCCAGTCATGAAGAAGACGAAGACCGGATATTCGACCGATGCGGAAGTGTTGGAAAAGCTAGAACCGTATCACGACATCATTCCGCTCATTTTGCATTACCGCCAGATGGCGAAGCTGCAATCGACTTATATTGAAGGTCTGCTGAAGGAAGTGCGCAAGGAGACAGGCAAGGTCCATACGTATTTCCGTCAGACCATTGCGGCTACAGGCCGCTTAAGCAGTCAATACCCGAACTTGCAGAACATTCCGATTCGGTTGGAGGAAGGACGCAAGATTCGTCAAGCCTTCGTACCATCGGAACAGGGCTGGCATATTGTTGCTGCCGACTATTCCCAGATAGAGCTCCGCGTTCTAGCCCATATATCGGGTGATGAGAAGTTGAAGGAAGCGTTTCTTCATAATATGGATATCCATACGAAGACAGCGATGGACGTGTTCGGCGTAAGCCCGGATGAGGTGGACGCCAACATGCGCCGTCAAGCGAAGGCGGTCAACTTCGGGATTGTATATGGTATTAGCGATTATGGGCTCTCTCAGAACTTGAATATTACGCGCAAGGATGCCGCAAGGTTTATCGAGCAGTACTTTGCCGTCTTCCAAGGCGTAAGACAATATATGGACGATATCGTCGTACAAGCGCGTCAGGACGGTTACGTGAAGACGCTGCTTGAACGGAGAAGGTATTTGAAAGATATCACGGCGTCGAATTACAATCTGCGTTCGTTCGCCGAACGCACCGCGATGAACACGCCAATTCAAGGTACCGCAGCAGATATTATTAAGCTTGCGATGGTGCAAATGGATGAGCGCCTGCGGGAACAGGGCTTGCAGAGCCGAATGCTCCTGCAGGTACACGATGAATTGGTGTTCGAAGTGCCGCCTGATGAACTTGATACGATGACGAAGCTCGTGCCGGAAGTAATGGAGCAAGCATTACAGCTTGCCGTACCGCTGCGAGCGGACGTGAATTCAGGTGAAAACTGGTATGAATCCAAGTAAAATTTACGATTTCTACATATCCGGGATATTTTCGGTATAATGGACATCGAGGTGATATATTATGCCGGAATTACCGGAAGTAGAAACAATCAAACGAACGTTAAACACATTGGTCGCGGGGAAGAAGATCGAACGGGTCACCGTATCCCTCGCTCGGATTATTCAGCGGCCAGCCGATATAGATCAATTTTGTGACGCATTATGCGGACATACGGTACAGCAGGTTGAGCGCCGCGGGAAATTTCTGCGCATTCTGCTCGACGGTCTCGTACTCGTCTCTCATCTTCGCATGGAGGGACGCTACGGCGTCTTTGCATCAGACGAACCAGTGGAGAAGCACACGCACGTCATTTTTCATTTTGACGACGGTACAGAGCTGCGATACAAGGATGTCCGCCAGTTCGGGACGATGCATTTGTTCAAGCCAGATGAAGAATGGACGCTGCCGCCGCTTCATAAGCTAGGAGTAGAGCCTTTGTCCGATGGCTTCACCGTTGAGCAGTTCGCTGCGGCCATGCGCAAGCGGCGCAGCTTTATTAAGCCTGTTTTGCTTAACCAGCACGTTGTCGTGGGCATTGGGAATATCTATGTGGATGAGGCGCTGTTCCGCGCTGGAATTAATCCGCTCCGTCCTGCCGATCAATTGTCGGACGAGGAGTATGCCAGCTTGCATGAAGCGATTATCGCTACACTTCAGGAAGCGGTGGAGGCAGGCGGCTCCTCTATCAAGTCATACGTGAACGGACAAGGTGAGATGGGGATGTTCCAGCACCAACTGCAAATGTACGGCCGGGAAGGCCAGCCTTGCATTCATTGCGGTACCATTATTGAGAAGACCGTAGTCGGCGGGCGTGGCACGCATTACTGCCGGTTGTGCCAAAAACAATCATAACCCACTGAATGTTGAGTTGATCAAGTGATATAGCTTACGTATGCACTCTTATCCGCTCCTGCCCATATGATGGATGTATATCATCGGTGGCCTCCGATATGCTCCATCGCTGTCGGTGTCCGCCAGGCGGGGAGGAACTGTGTTGCTCATTCAAGTAGCGTCTATGCTGGTATTGGCCTTTGCGTTAAGCTTGGACAGCTTCGGAGTAGGAATGACATACGGGCTGCGCAAACTTCGCATCCCTTGGACGTCTATCGTCATTATTTCATTATGCTCTGGATTGGTCATTTTGGTGTCGATGCAGGTCGGCGCCCTGCTCGTTCAATACGTCTCCGCATCAACTGCACAGTGGATTGGCTCCGTCATCTTAATCGGAATTGGATGCTGGGCGATTGTGCAGCTGCTGCGATCGCGTGCGGGCGACATCGCTGTAATCTCGTCAGCAACTTGTGGTGAGAGTAGATGCAGCCATGTCCGGACGAAGGAAGAAGGCTGCGGCAACGATACGACCGGAGCTTTGAATCCAGATACAGCCGATTCGAATCCGGAACCGCGGCCCGTCTTCCGCATCCAATTGCGGAGTCTCGGCCTTGTCATTCAGATTTTGCGTACGCCTAGCGCTGCGGATATGGATCGTTCCGGTACGATAAGCTCCTCGGAAGCGGCATGGCTGGGCGTCGCTTTGTCTCTGGACGCGTTCGGAGCAGGAATTGGAGCGGCTTTGCTCGGTTATCCGCCATTCGCTACAGCGCTTATCATCGCGTTGTTCAGCGGCACTTTTTTACGAATCGGGTTACAAGTGGGCATCGCTTGCGCTCAATTCAGCTGGATTGGGAAATTGACGTTCATACCGGGGGTGATGTTAATTATGATGGGGATTATAAAGCTGTTCTCCTAGAGGTTGTTCAAAATGTCCCCTTTTGATTCACAAAGCATCTTTTTGAACATGAACGCTTAGGAAACTTTTACAGATATGAATGAAGTACAGCAAAATATAAACGAGGTGAAAGCATGAACATCGGATTAACCGGCGGGATAGCGTCGGGGAAAAGCACCGTCTCTAACCTGCTTGTGGAACGGGGCGCTCTGCTTGTTGATGCTGATCGGATTGCCAGGGAGGTTGTCCTTCCTGGCAGCCCCGTTCTGGACAAGATTGCGGAGCTGTTCGGAATGGACATGCTTCTTGAGGACGGCTCTTTAGACCGCAAGCGGTTGGGGGAGGTCGTATTCGCTAGCGAGGAGCAGCGCAAAGTGCTGGAGGGAGTTACTCATCCGGCCATCCGGCATGAAATGATAGCACAAATGAGCAGGTTGGAAGGGGAGTACCCTGATAAGCTCGTTGTGGTGGACGTGCCGTTGCTATACGAATCGGGTCTGACGGAAATGTTTGAATCTGTAGTCGTCGTATATGTTCCGAAGGAAATCCAACTTCAGCGCCTCATACAGCGGGATGGAATTGACGAGGTACAAGCGGAGCGCCGATTGCAGTCGCAATGGGACATTGAAGAGAAGCGCAAGCTTGCCGATGTCGTCATTGATAACAGTAAAGGACTTGAATATACGGAGCAGCAAGTTGAACGTTTCTGGTCGCAGAAAGGATTGTTATGAACCGTGTTATGAAGGTTCTGCGCAAGAAAAGAGTGTTGTTGTCGCTTTTCTTGGGCTTGTTGTTTATTTTGTTCGTTCAATCCCAATGGTTGGGGCGTTGGATGTATCCGATTCCTTACGAGAACGAAATACGCAAGCATGCGGCAAAGTATAAGGTCGACCCGCTTCTCGTGGCGGCGATCATTCGAGTGGAAACGAATTTCCAAGCCGGGCGTGAATCCCGTAAAGGAGCGATTGGCGTCATGCAGCTTATGCCTGAAACAGCGACCTGGGCGATGGAACAGTTACAGTTGCAGAGGCACTGGACGATGGATGAGCTGAAGAACGAGGTTGATCCCAGCATTCATTTAGGAACGTGGTATTTAAATTCCCTGTACAAGCAATTCAACGGAAATTGGATTGCTGCCATTGCCGCATACAATGCGGGTCCAGGAAATGTGAACAAATGGATGCGAACGCAAGTGTGGGACGGCCAATATGAAACAGCCAAAAATCAAATACCATATGGAGAAACGAAGTTGTATGTTCAACGAGTCATCCATTATTATGATAAATATAAAGATATTTATCCGACACCATTGAAATGACAAAGAAGCATCGGACGAGCCGATGTTTAAATCACCGCTTGAGCCGATGCTTCTTCTAACTTATTTGTATTGACCTGCAAGTTGCTGCTCAGCCATTTGTACAAGACGTTTCGTGATGTATCCACCGATCGAGCCGGTGTCACGAGTCGCCATGTTGCCATAGTACCCGTCTTGCGGGATGGCAATACCCAATTCTTGAGCGATCTCGAACTTCATTTGCTCGAGTGCTGCCGTTGCTTGTGGTACAACCAGGTTGTTGCTGGAACGATTGTTTTGGCTCATATCTATTCACCTCCTTGCGGTTGGTAATTGTATTGTGCGCATTCTTGTAAAGTTCATTACAGGTAACGATTGGGATTTTCATCAAATTGATTAACATCAGGCGTAAAGGACGGAGGAAATGAAATGAAGTGCCCCTATTGCGATCATTTAGGAACCAAGGTGCTCGATTCTCGTCCGGCGAATGATAATAAGTCTATTCGCCGCAGGCGTGAGTGCGAGCTGTGCAGCCGACGCTTCACAACATTTGAGATGGTAGATGAGACGCCTCTTATCGTCATTAAGAAAGGCGGGAGCCGGGAGGAGTTCAGCCGGGACAAGATGCTGCGCGGGCTCATTCGGGCATGCGAAAAGCGGCCGGTATCGGTAGAACGGCTGGAGATGATTGCTTCGGAAGTGGAGAAGCAGTTGCGCAATACGGCGCATGCCGAAGTGGAGAGCCGCATTATCGGCGAGCTGGTAATGGAGCAGCTGTATCCGGTTGATGAGGTCGCTTATGTCAGATTTGCGTCCGTATACCGGCAATTCAAAGACATTAATATGTTCATGAAGGAATTGAATCATTTACTATCCAAAAATTCTTTGGGAGAACATCAAGAATAACAACAAATGTAAGAACCCGAGGAAGCAGGGGTTCTTTTTTTGTAAGCAAACACAAAAAAGACACCTCGTTAAGAGATGTCATCGAGTATAACATGGATTGGTGGAGCCAAGGGGGCTCGAACCCCTGACCTCTTCGCTGCCAGCGAAGCGCTCTCCCAGCTGAGCTATGGCCCCGTTCACCTGTTATATTGTACCATGCACAGTATTAAAAATGCAATAGGACAAATTTCTTATTCAGCAAGCATTTCAGGTAAATTCACTTGGCTGTCAATTTGATCCGCGAATCGATTCAAGCATTTGCAAATAAAGTCTTTCCGGCAAATCGGACAAGGAATCGTCAGTAAACGGCTAATGCTTTTCTCGCCATGGTTATAGAACACACGGCACAGCGTACCATCTTGCAGCTTCACTTTTACCTGATAAAGTTTTTCGGAATCGTTGCGTTCGATTAACGTTTTTTCCTTTACAATCGGTTCATAGGTCACGTTTCGTTTCACCTGCATCCTTAAATTTTTCGCAAGTAACATATTATGTTTTTTGAGTGTCTTTGTCAATTTAAATTATAACATCCTGAAGGCAAAGTTATTACTGGCGGATTATTGAATACGTGAGAAAATACGAAAAACGAAGGAAAAAGTCGTAAATCACGTATTGGCACATTTTTTTTGAAGTGCAATTTTCCATGCAAGTCTCGAATAGGTCTCACCCATTTATACCCGGCGGAAATTGCGGTCATCCGTATTTTTTGTTGTAATGGATATATGAGAATGCGATGAGTCTTGCAGGAGGGAGGGTATCAAGTATTATGGAACTTTTCAATGAGACAGAATGGATGACCCGAACGGACACACCACAGACCATCATCCGTGATCTTATTAATTTGCCTGATTCATTTCCGTTCATGGCCGCAACAACAGAAGGTGTCAGTCCCGGCTCTCAGCGATTGCATTGGCACCGGGAACTGGAGATTAACTACATTCGCAGAGGCCGTGGGTTTTATTTAATCAATGGGGTGAAGTATCACTTTCAGGAAGGGGACATTTTACTAATTAACGCTCATGACCTGCATCGCGCCTTCGAAACGGACAACCTTACGATGGACGTGTTCATGTTCGACCAGGCACTTCTCGCCATGGAGCTCCGTTATGATCACGATGTGTTGCGTCCATTTCGCGAAATGGGCGTACAGTTTACGAACCTGCTAAGCCGACAGCATCCTGCAATTCCGCAGCTAGTCGATATTTTGCAGGATATTACGCTTGAGATGGACCGGAGAGACACTTCCTATCCTTCTGTGGTTCACGCGCAATTGACCCGATTTCTCGCATTGGTGAACCGTCATTTTTCCGTATCGGATGCCAATCCCGCACCTGTCAAGCATCGTGGCATGCATGCGCTCAAAGAAGTTATCCGTACGATGGAGCTGCATTTATCTTACCAATGGACATTGAAGCAGCTTGCGGATTTGGCTCATCTGAGTCCTTCTCGTTTTAGTGCTTTATTCCAACAGGCTGTCGGCACTTCGCCGCTTGACTACCTTATCCAGCTGCGCTTGACCCATGCGGCTTATTTATTAGAATCCTCAGACGAGAAGATAATTGATGTCGCAGAAGAATGCGGCTTTCGAAATTTATCCAACTTCAATCGCTTGTTCAAGCAGCATTACACAATGTCACCCAGTGAACTTCGTCAGCAAAGACAATTGAATAAACAGTAAGATTGTATTAGTTTTTGCGAAATTAGTAGTAGTCTATCTTTGAAAAAAAGGTGTAAGGTAACTATAAAGCGTTGTATGCGCATTCAGCGATTGTCGCAGGGGCGCCGAACAAAACCGGAGATAGGAGAGGAACTGATGAGCATCTACTTGGGAGTGGACGCTGGAGGCAGCAAAACACACGCCCTACTAATTGACGCACATGGAAATGTATTAGGTAAAGGATTGGCTGGCAACGGCAATCATCAGATCCACCGTGACATTGCCGCGCGCAATATACGCCTTGCTTGTGACGCGGCACTTGAATCGGCCAATCTGACTAAGGACGACGTTACGTTTGCCTATTTCGGGCTTGCCGGTGCGGATCGGGAGCCGGATTACACGATTTTGCGTCCGATGATTGCGGAGCTTGGCTATGAACGCCATGCCATTGCGTGCGACACGATGATCGGAATGCGAGCAGGCACGAACCGTCCGTACGGTGCGGTTATCATTAGCGGATCGGGCTTCAACAGCGCTGCTCGCAACCGGAATGGGCAGGAGCTGCAATACGGCGGTTTCGGTCATATGTACGGCGACGGCTTCGGCGCAGGCTCGAGCTTGGCTGTATTAGCGTTTCGTGCGGTCATTCGCGCATGGGACGGACGAGGAGAAGCGACGAAGCTGACCCCAATCATACTTGAACAGTTAGGCTACAGCTCAGTGGATGAGATGTATACCGATGTGCTGGATAACGTTCAATCTGTCCCCAGGGACCTAGTGAAAGCACTGTTCCTAGCGGCGGCAGAGGGAGATGCTGTGGCGCTCCGCATATTGGAGGAGGAAGGTACAGAGCTCGGCAATGCCGTTAACGCGCTCATACGACGCCTTCACATGACAGAGGCAGCCTTTGATGTTGTTCTGATCGGCAGCGTATTGACGCGGGGACAAGGGCCGTATTTTATTGAAGCCATCAGCCGTATGGTGAAGACGGCTGCGCCATACGCTCGCTGCGTGCGACTCGAAGCGGATCCGGTCATCGGAGCAGTGCTCAGTGCAATGGATGAAGACGGCATGACGATCAGTCCGGAATTGGACGCTCGTCTGAAATCATTCGCTTTTCATGAAGGCTAAAGCTTCACCTCAAAGTTAAAGCGATTATCTTTCGATTATCATTATCAATTTGTATTGAAATGAGGAGGTCTTTGCAATGGGAGAACAAGCAGGCTTGAAAGTAGCAGTCATCGGTGGCGGTTCCTCTTATACGCCGGAAATTGTAGAAGGATTTATTAAAAATTATGAACAAATGCCGATTCGCGAGCTATGGCTCGTCGACATTGAAGCAGGCAAGCATAAGCTCGACATCGTAGGCAATCTTGCCAAACGCATGGTGAAAGAAGCGGGCGTGCCGATCGATGTGCATTTGACGTTGGAACGCGAACGCGCGATTGAAGGCGCTGACTTCGTGACCACTCAGATGCGTGTCGGCTTGCTAGAGGCGCGCAAGCGTGATGAGCATATCCCAATCATGCACGGTGTTATCGGACAAGAGACGACTGGCCCGGGCGGAATGATGAAGGCGCTGCGCACCATTCCAGTACTTCTGGACATTTGCCGCGATATTGAGCGCTTAGCCCCAGAGGCATGGATGCTGAACTTTACGAATCCTGCCGGAATCGTGACGGAAGCGGTGACAAAGCACAGTCGTGTTCGCTCAATCGGCCTGTGCAACTCACCGATTAATTTCAAGAAATTCTTGGCGGAACAATACGGTGTAACCGAAGCCGAAGTGCTGCCTGAATTTGTCGGTATCAACCATCTGCACTGGGTCACTTCCGCAGCGGTGAAAGGGGTAGAGAAACTGCCGGAGCTGCTGGATGGCGGCAAAACTTATACAGCAACGAACGTGCCGACTCTAGGATGGGATGCTGAGTTCCTGCGATCACTGGGAGCCATTCCGACGTATTATTTGAAATATTTCTACATGACCGATGTTATGTTCGACGAAATGCAGGAAGCGTTATCGAAGGACGGCACGCGTGCCGATGTCGTCAGCCGCGTTGAAGCGGAATTGTTCGAGCTGTACAAAGACGAATCGCTGCGCGTAAAGCCGAAGCAGCTTGAACAGCGTGGTGGAGCCTATTATTCGGAAGCGGCCGTTAACCTAATGAACTCGCTCTACACGGATAAACATGATATTCAAACGTTGAACGTGTCCAACGGCAATACATATGATTTCTTGCCTGCGGATGCAAGTATCGAGGTGAATTGCGTCGTAACGGCGCAAGGACCGATTCCGCTGCCGCCAAGACGGGTGCCAGAGCATATTAAAGGATTGCTGCATGCGGTGAAGACTTATGAGCAGTTGACCATTGAAGCGGCGGTCAGCGGCGACCGCGGCATAGCACTGCAAGCGATGGTTCATCATCCGTTAGTTCCTTCGGTATCGGTAGCCAAGACGCTCTTGGATGAGATGCTGGAAGCGAATCGGGCTTACTTGCCGCAATTTTTCAAATTATAAAATAGTTAATACAGTCGAGAAGACCTTGCAGATTGGTTGTGGGCAATAATACCCAGGTTAATTGGGTTGCTGCACGATTATGCGAGGTCTTTTTTTGTGTTGTGAGAAGCATGCATCTACCACGCTTTCACATGTAAGTTGACGTAGTATACGTGCCGACACCGTGTGGACAAGGTCACGCATACAATAGAATATCCCGCGTTAGAGGAGGATACGTCTATGAGATTGATCGTTATTAACATCATCTGCGGGGTATGCGGCATCGTATTGGCATTTTTATTCGGAGTGTGGAGTCATTTGCTCACTTTATTTATGGTAGCGATAGCGATAGATTATATTTCCGGTATCGCCGCATCGCTAAAACAAAATAAAGGATTAAGCAGTAGGGTCGGTTTTTGGGGCCTTGCCAAAAAAGGCTTGATGCTGCTTATCGTCACATTGGCTCATCACATGGACATGCTGTTCGGGACAAGCTGGATCAAAGACGGAACCATCAGCTTTTATCTTGCGAACGAGCTCATTTCCATTACTGAGAATTATGCACGACTAGGCTTGCCGCTCCCTCCAAAAGTAAAAAACATTATCGCTTCTTTAAAATCGGATTCCAATGAACCTAAATAAGCTGTCATGATGATGCAACCAACTAATGCAGACATGATGGGACTGTGAGTTCACGAGCTCTAACTCATCATGTCTTGTTAATTTCTTATGGCGATAAAACCTAAAATTCGCGAGAAAAAACATAACAGCCCAGGATCTGAAGGTATGAGAAACGGGCCTTATCAGAGGTGCTCTCAAGCTTTATTGAATGAAAAAGGAATTACTTACATAATCTAACCTCATTTCGTTCAATGTTTCGTCACAAATTGGAAAAATGATTCCGAAATATTCAAGTTTATATTGAGAGAAATAGGAAACATTTTGTAATATGTAAGGTGATGAATGTAACTGACAAAGGGGCGTAGAGCATTTATGCAGAAATGGACGATGTTCATATTGTTCAGCGTCGCGTGCTTGTTTGCCGCCGGATTGATGCTGTTCAACATGCCGCAACCTGAAGCAGAGGAAGCAGCTCCGGAAGGTGTTCAGCTTGTTAAGATTGTAGCGACCAATGATTTTAAGTTCGACCAAGCGGAATATAAGGTTAAAGCCGGGGAGAAAGTTCGCTTGAAGCTAGTGAACAAATCCGGTTTCCATGGAGCAGGCATTAAAGATTTCGACATCGATCTCAAGGATGGTCAGATGGAGAAAGACGTCGTGTTCGACAAGCCAGGAAAATATGTAATTCATTGTTCTGTCATGTGCGGCACGGGTCACGACGATATGAAATCTTTTTTGGTCGTTGAATAAACCAAGCTGAATGGACAAGAGAAGGGGCTTTTAGCTCCTTTTTTTGTGTCTGAATGCGCAAGAATCAATATATATCCAACATCGAAGGAGGATCCAGAATATGTACTATGTCAATACAGAGCAAATTGATGAGCGGTTAACGTTCATTCCAAAAGTCGTTCAAGCTGTAACTGAAATTAATAATCGTTGGGATGGAAGTTTATACGTGTCCTTCGCACAGGAACGGGCACTGCATATCGCCATTGAGATTGTGACGGATGTCGGCAGTTTGTTAATTGACGGCTTTCTCATGCGGGATGCGAGCAGCTATGAAGATATCGTCGATATATTGGTTCAGGAGCAGGTCGTATCTTCTTCGCATCACGACTCCCTTCTCCGATTGGTGCGCCTGCGTCGAGCGTTGGTGCAGCATTACACGGAGTGGGAACGAAATGACATCCATCCAGTGCTGCTGGAGCTCCCGGACATGCTACCGAAATTCGGAGAATCAGTCCTGCGGTTCATTGCCAAGGAAATGCATCTTGCCTAAAGTTGGCGTGTCCTTGTTGTCTATACGAACATGATACGTTACAATGACGATACGATGACAACCAAGGTTAAGGTGGTTAAAATTGAAACAACCGGAACGTAAAGTGACAACGCGTCAGAAGCTGCTTACTTTGCTGAAGACGAACGGCTCCATGTCCGTGGCCCAGCTCGCGAAGGAGCTTGGTATGACAGAGATGGGTGTCAGAAGACATCTTTACGCGATGCAGCAGGAGCATTTGCTAGTGACGGACATGGTTCGCCAGCCCATGGGCAGGCCTTTGCAAATGTACCGCCTTTCTGATAACGGGAACGAGCGGTTCCCGAAGCAATATCATCAATTGATACTTGATTTGTTGAAGGAAATGGAATCATGGCAGGAGAAAAGTGGGGTACAGCGCCTATTTGAAGGACGGAAGCAATCGCTTTTGGAAAAATACGCTCCACAGCTCAGTCAGAAATCGTTCGACGAACGTGTGCAGGCTCTGGGCAACATTCAAGATATGAACGGATATATGGTGGAAACGGAGCCGGTAGATGACGGCAGCTGGCTGCTTCATGAGTACAACTGTCCGATAGCCCAAGTGACTCAACTATATAAAGAACCGTGCGCGTGTGAATTGGCGTTGTTTCGCGATTTACTGGAAGCTGATGTGGAACGAACGGAGTGCTTGGCTGAGCAAGGACAGCGTTGTACTTATCGAATTAAGCGGCGGTTATAAAAAGAAAGTTATAAAAAGAAAGCCGGGATTCAAATTCATCCTGGCTTTTTTCTTTTGTGAGCGGACATGCTTGATAAAAAAGGACGGCCCTTCCTGTGTCAAGACGAGCCCAACTTTCTTATACTGTCATTACGACATGGGCATTCGTCCTGGTCGATGCCGCAATCCGAGGAGGCACACGATGATAACCTGGAGCATTTGTATCGCCGCAATCGCTTGGACTGCTTTATGTATTGCCGCGATTGCGCTTATCTGTCGCAGCTGGCGCAGCCTGACCAAGGTGGATGCCGGCATGGAAGAAGGCCGCAGGCTGATTGAACAGCTTCGAGAGCTTACCCGCCGAGCAGAGAAGATGTTGAATCAAGCGGAACAGACAGGCGACACGATCAAGGAGTGGTCCGATACGCTGCATGAATTGCATAAACGGGTTGGACGGTGGAATAAAGCCCTCGGCAGATGGTCTCAGCGGGCGTATTCTGGAATCGGCACTGCGAGGGAAGCAGATGAACGACGCGAGCCCGATACGCAGCTTTGGCTGGACATTTTATTTAAACTGTGGAGTGAGATTCGATCCCGTCGCGCCCGTGCATCGTAATCTTCTTCGGATGTGCAGCAAGGATGAATGCAATAGAAGGAGGAACTAACAAAATGGCGAAAGCAAATAAAACATTCTGGATTGGCGCGTTAATCGGCGGAGTGCTCGGTTCGGTGTCCGCACTTCTCTTGGCTCCCAAATCAGGCCGTGAATTGCGTCAAGATATTGCTGAAGGAGCACAGCAGGTCAGCGAGAAGACACAGCATTTGGCGAAGCAATTTGGGGAACATTCAGGAGAACTATTAACGACGGCGAAAGAGAAAGTCGTCGCTATCAAGCAAGGCTGGAGCGAGTGGAAACAGGACGGAGCGGAAGAGGATGAGAAGGTTATGGTCACTGCGGTTAAGGAGATTACTGCAGAACAAGTCACGGATAGCTTAGCAGAGCAACATGAGGATAATATATCGGGGCAAACCAACGAGAACGTCAGTCACAGTGAGGAATCTGTTAGCCAAGCGGAGACGGAGCACGAGTTAATTCATCAATCTTGACACCGGTGCTATGAGAGCGAAGAAGTCCCTTCATACAACCATTCGCGCCCGGTTGCGATGAAGGGACCACTCATTCATAATACGATATGATTACCATGTGCTCGGATCGATCTGGCTTGGATCAAGGCCTTCCCAGATGTTCTTGATTGTAACCTGCTCTGGGTGCTCAAAGACCAAGAAGGCGGAAGGCAAATAGCGCTCTCCGTATTGGCTTGCAGGCGAATTCTTAATCGATCCGCCTCGTTCGACCAACACGGTCGAGGACCCCCCATCCAAGTTCGCTGCAATAACGGCTCCGTTCTCCAGCATAACTTGTTGGCAGTCATATAAATCGGCTCCGATGCTGTGAGTCTGTCGGCCATCGATGATGAGGAAGAGTATGGCACCGTCTTCCCGTTGACCCATTACCGTGCGGGGCGCAATCCCCCAGCCGTCGGCATGGTCTTTAATTTGTCCCTTGCCATTGACAATCATGCGGGGTTGGAATGTGACGCCTTCCTTTACTCCCATTTCCAGTAGCTCATCGACTTTATAATTGCCTGCTACCATCTTTCCATCGTTGTCGATGCCGACGATTTGAGTGCGGCGGTTTTTACCTACGCCATCGTAATACAGTTTGCCGTCAGCGAAGACGACACCGATAGGTTGGAATCCGTTCCCCTTCCAGTTCGGATCGGCGAAGCCGCCCGCATTGACGCCTGCCAGTGCCCCGGTACGCTCGACCATGCTGCTTACCTTTTCACCGCGTCCGACTCGATTCGGCACGGCGATTCGAATCTTGGTCGGGTCGTTTACAATCATCAAATAGCCGCTATATCCCTTGCCGCTTACTGTCTTATATTCAATTAACGGCTTCTGCTCTTCTTCAACAGGCGCGGGCTTCTTAATTTCGAGAGTGGACTCCTCTTCGCCCATTTGTTCGAATTTCTTCCAATATGCTGCTACCCGTTTATCGAGCTCTTCTTGTCCAATTACATATTTCGCCCAATGTCGATGTCTTGTTGTAATTAAAGTATCTGCAATTAAGAAACGCATTTCCGTTCCGGATGGCGTGAAAAATAACCACCCTGCCCCAAATGCGCTCATGATGAGCATAACGACTGCTGTCAATCTGAGCGTGCGCCAGAATGAACGTTTGCGACGACGTTGTGTCTTTTGCTGCTTGCGCCGCCCTGTCCGCTGTTGAGCGGATCTACGTGGCGGCAGAGAACGAGCGGTGCTTCTTCCCGCCGATGAACGTTCAGGATTCATATTTCAAGTCCTTTCTACATTATCTTGCATCATTATAAACGTTTTTTTAGAGACAAAAGGTTGCAGTAATGTAACAATATGAAAACAATGATTTTAGCTGCATGCCAATCCCGGAACATGTGACTTGAACCTTGTCTGACTTGCTGATAAGATCGAGGTACGTTTTACCTCTACCAATCATATGGTATCAAAGGTCAGTCAAACAAGAGACGAAGGAAGCGGTGTATTCGTGCAGCAAGCCATAGCAATGTTTGATTCAGGTGTGGGAGGACTGACGGTCGTCAAGGAAGTGATGCGTCAACTGCCACGCGAGAAAATTATTTATTTCGGAGATACTGCCCGTTCGCCTTACGGTCCGCGTTCAGCGGAGGAAGTAAGACTATTCACCCGACAGATCGTAGATTATCTCATTCAATATGAACCCAAAATGATTGTCATCGCTTGCAATACAGCGACTGCCGTAGCATTGGAAGAACTGCGTGCATACGTTTCGATTCCTGTCGTTGGCGTCATTCATCCTGGCGCAAGGGCGGCCCTTTCAGCAACAGACACTGGTTACATCGGAGTTATCGGTACGGAGGGAACGATTAAGAGCGGGGCTTACGAACAAGCACTGAAACGGTTAAATCCACACGTAGAGGTCATTAGCAGATCTTGCCCTAACTTTGTGCCTCTGGTGGAGAAGGGATTGTTCCGATCTGATGAAAGATGGCACATCGTGAGTGACTCATTGGATCCATTGCGGAACGTTCCAATAGACACCCTTATTCTCGGATGCACTCATTATCCTTTTTTAACGGAACCGATTCAACGAGTAATGGGATCAAGCGTGCAACTGATTAATTCTGCAGAAGAAACAGCAAGGGAAATCAGCACGATCTTGCATGATAAAGGGCAATTGGCTCATAATGACGTGGTGCCAATCCATCAATTCTTTTGCAGCGGTGATCCTGAAATATTCCAGCAGATCGCTCGTTCTTGGCTTGGAGAACAAATTCATGCTGTGCCTGTTGTATGGCAGATGCCTCAAATCATATAACATCCACACAGTTGAAGAGTCTGTTCCTAAGTCTATCCTTTACTTTGCGGGCATTCTATTCAGCCAGCTTAAGCAGCTTCCAATGATCAAACACGAAATCAAAAACTATATTGATGTCTTAGAGGCTTGAGGAGGGTTGCACTCTCAAGCCTTTTTATAATATTTAAGCTGCAGCATTAGTCGTAGCAACCTGTAATTTTCGCCATCCTCCTGGCATATGCATCAATGATGATAGGCTAAGGAGGTGCCATAGATGGCTATCCCTTATATAGTGCAGCAAGGCGATACCTACCTGCGCATCTGCACGCGTTATGGTATTAATCTGCATGCATTGTTTGCGCTCAATCCACAGCTGGATACGGAGGATTATGCGCTTCCCGGTCAAGTTATAACGATTCCGAAGCGGCCGAACAATACGTATATCGTTCAGCAGCATGACACGTTCTACGATATCGCTTCCCGGTTCCACGTACCAGCGCAGCTGCTGTCCTCCGCCAATCCGTGCATCAACCCGAGCCGATTGATGGAAGGGCAAAGCTTGCTCATTCCTTACGGCTATCCGGAAGGGGCGCTAAGAAGAAATGCGGAATACGGACATGTTCAACTGACAGAGGATATCTGTCGATTGAGCAGCCGCTATTCCTTCATCTCAGTGGAAACGATCGGCCATAGTGTATTGGGCAAGCCGATACAGGCCATTGGTATCGGCAGGGGCAATGTTCCGATACATGCGAATGGAGCGGTGCATGCGAATGAATGGATTACCTCGGCTCTGTTGGTTCAATTCATTGAGGATTATGCAAATGCATATGACAGCGGCTTGGCATGGCGCGGATGGGACGCGCATGCCGCTTATGAGCGGACGTCATTGTGGATTGTGCCGATGGTTAATCCCGACGGTGTCGAATTGGTGCAGGAGGGCATTTCGCTCGGGCATCCGTTCTATAAGTCGATTATGGAATGGAACCAAGGTTCAAATCGGTTTCAGCGTTGGAAGGCGAACGTGCGCGGCATTGATTTGAATGATCAATTCCCGGCTCATTGGGAGGAGGAGCGGGAAAGGCGGGGGATGCTTTCCCCGGCTCCACTTAATTATGGAGGGGAGCAGCCACTGTCCGAGCCGGAGGCTGTCGCTTTAGCGTCATTTACAGAGCAAACTCCATTTGAGCTTGCCTTATCGTTTCATACACAAGGTCAAGAGATTTATTGGAATTACCGGGATTACGAACCTGAAGAGTCGTTATATTGGGCGGAACGGTTCCAACTGGTGAGCGGATATCGTGCCGTTAAACTATCGGGAAGCGATGCAGGCTATAAAGATTGGTTCATTCAGCGGTTTCTCAAGCCGGGGTTTACCATTGAAGTGGGACTTGGATCAAGCCCTTTGCCCTTGCACGATTTTAATTCGATGTATCGGGAAGTGTCTTCCATTTTGATGGAGGCACTAAGAGGTGATATAGTCGAGAACGAAAACACGTAGAATTTAGTAAATATGTATTTGTGTTTTGTTGTATGTTCCAAGGGGCGCGACGCACAATATCGTGAAGGAGGTGTGCGCGATGGCACCATCATCACGGGACCCGAAGCAGCGTTCGGGAGGAAGGCGCCCTTGGAACAATCTGTGGTGGCTTATCAGCTCCGTCCCCCGTCTGTTGGCATCACGCAACGTACCGATTTGGGAAAAGGCATTGTTCGTCGGTCTCGTTGTCTTGTATTGGATCATGCCGGATGTTCTGCCGTTTATGCCGATTGATGATATATTATTCACATTTATTCTGATGCCATGGTTTGCTAAACGCTCTCTGAAATATGAACAGTTGTCATGAAGTTTGCGCAATATGGTTGCTTCTCTGTACAGGTTCCCTTACAATGACATAGTAGGTCAAGCAAACAAAATGATTGCGAAAGTACATCATGACTAAGTGGGTAAAGCGGAGTGACGAATAATGGCAAACGATATACGTATTTGTGATAAATGTCGACATATTAAAATGAAGTCGTTTTTACCGAAAGTGAAGAAGCTCGATCCGAATGCGGACATTAAGATTGGTTGCAAATCATATTGCGGACATTGCACCAAGCGAGTGTTTATTTATATTAACGGCAGATACGTAACCGCCCCGACGGAAGATGAGGCTATCGAGAAGGCGAAATCCTTCTTGAAAGACTGAAGGTATAGAAAATGCTGCTGAGCACATCCTATTCATTAGAGAAGAACCGCAACGAATACCGTTCCAATGAAGGAGGCTCACAGCATGTCCCAATACGACTCCAGCTTGCAGTCGCAAAATCCGATCTCGCAGGCGCAAAACGCCATTGAGACAGCGCATAATGCTGTTTCTCAGGCTATGTCACATCCAACGGACCAATCCGTACTACAAGCGGAGCAATCTCTTGAGCACGCCGAACGCGCGGTCGAACAAGCCGGTTTGAGCGTGAATCCACATCCGGTCCAATTAGCGGAAGAAATGCTTGCAGAGGAACAAGGCAGATTGCAATCCCTCATTGAAAGTGAGCAATGGGAGCAGCAAGAGGGGTAGGCTTACTTAATCAAGGTAATGATGTTTTTTTATCCCGGACACATTAGGTCTGGGATTTTTTTGCATATTATACATGGCAACAAGAACGACAAGACAAGCATCTAGGAGTGGTTATGTGGTTTTTGGTATTTCAGTCATAATAATACTAGCGTTTGTTATATGGGGCTTCGTTGCACCGGACACTCTTGCTGAACAATCGAGCGCAGCATTGTCATATACGACGGAGACATTCGGCTGGTTCTATCTCATTACGGCACTGGTTATTTTGATATTCTGCTTTGTTCTGGCCTTTGGCAAACACGGGCACATTACACTCGGAAGCGACGATGATGAGCCTGAATATTCAAATATATCTTGGTTCGCCATGCTGTTCAGCGCCGGAATGGGAATCGGCCTTGTGTTTTGGGGAGTGGCAGAGCCGATCAGCCACTATATTACTCCTCCTACGGATGACGGGATGACACCCGGTGCAGCGCGAGAAGCGCTGCGTTATTCCTTCTTCCATTGGGGACTTCATCCGTGGGGAATCTACACTCTTGTGTCGCTCGGACTGGCATATTTTACGTTCCGCAAAGGCTATAAAGGTCTGATTAGCTGGACGTTTCAGCCATTGCTCGGGGACCGGGTGAATGGGCCAATCGGAAAGGCTATCGATATTTTGGCTATTATAGCGACCGCGTTCGGCGTAGCCACGTCTCTTGGGCTTGGAGTCATGCAAATCAACGGCGGACTCGCGCATACATTCGGCATTCCGAGCAATCCAACGGTTCAGATCATTATTATTGCAATCGTAACGGTGCTGTTCCTGACTTCTGCCATCTCTGGCTTGGACAAGGGCATTCGCATCCTGAGCAATACGAACCTGCTTATTGCGCTGGGATTGCTTCTTTTCACACTGCTGCTCGGTCCGACGTCGTTCATTTTTGATACATTCACGACAACGCTTGGAGGTTACTTGCAAAACATTATTCAAATGAGCTTGCGCTTGACGCCGTTTACCGAGGATTCTTGGGTGGCGAACTGGACGTTGTTCTATTGGGCATGGTGGATTGCTTGGGCGCCGTTTGTCGGTTCATTCATCGCCCGCGTCTCACGTGGACGTACGATTAAGGAGTTCGTTCTCGGAACGCTGCTCTTGCCAAGCGGATTCAGCTTCATTTGGTTCTCCGTCTTTGGCGCGACCGGTCTGAAGTTCGAAATGTTCGATGGACTGCCCATTGCCGAATCAGTGAAGCAGGATATTACATCGGCATTATTCATCACACTTGATTACTTGCCAGGGGGCACGTTCCTGGCGATACTGGCTACGCTGCTCATTGTAACCTTCTTCATTACATCCGCCGATTCGGCTACATTCGTCCTCGGCATGATGTCTTCGAACGGTAATCCGAATCCTAGCATTCCCGTGAAGCTGGCATGGGGTATCTTTCAGTCGCTCATCGCGATTGTTCTGCTGTTGAGCGGCGGACTGGAGGCGTTGCAGACGGCCTCTATCTTGACCGCCCTGCCATTCGCTGTCATTCTGCTCGGCATGTGCCTGTCACTCGCCAAGGCGCTGCGCAAGGAAGAGCGGGAGCGGCGCTTGAAGGAGAAGAAGCGGCGCAGGAAGCTGGACAAGCTGTTGGAACAGGACGGAAGTTGACGTAGAGCCGGGATGGCCTTTACTATCTGGGAATCGCCATAGTCCTTTAACCATCAACTAACCTTGTGGAACTAGAGAGAATGCGTCGAGCTTTCGGCGCATTTTTCATTTTTCTTTTTGAAAAGCAAGCATGCTCAAAATAGTTGTCTAATGAATGGAATGAAACGATAGCTTCCTCATCGCCCTCATTCTTGTTTCTGACTCTCTCTACCTTCGCAGCAGGATGGATGTCAATTGTCGGCTGAGCTTTAAGCATCAGGAGGAGATATATTTCGCCTCAATCTTAATGCCGCTTGACCCAACTCTGAGAAGGTCTCTTCGTTCGCTCCTTTGCATCACACTCCCCTCCATTCAGAACAGACATACCGATTCCCTGTAAACCTAGATAATTTCATTACATATCTGGCCCCGCTGGCCATCAGCAGCTGTGACTTGTTCCCTGTAGTATCCCCCATGCACGGAGTGCGGCACCTTCAGATGATGCAGTATAAAAGATAGCATCAAACAAGCGGGCTGATTCGGATGCTGAGGCATATCGCACCATACGAAATCCATCAAAATTGGAAGAAGAAAGGGTCTTGTTTCATGTTGTTTAAAAAGCTGCTTTAAGCGTATTTGGATATTCAAGCTAGTAGAAAAATAACTTGAAACAGGAACATTTGTTCTATATAATGAATATAAGAACATTAGTTCCATAATTAGGTCGAAAAAGCCCGTTATGAGGAGGTAGTCTTGATGGAAGCATTGCAATCTATCGCTACATTGGAAGAGTTGCGCCGTCAGTTTCATACCGAATCTTCTTGCTTCCATTTTCTGTATAAGTTAAAGTGGCCGCATGGTTTTGTCTGCCCACGCTGTCAGCATGCCCATACCTATGTCATCCGGACACGACGGCTTCCTCTGTACGAGTGCCGCGCTTGCCGCCATCAGACTTCGCTCATCGCTGGCACGGTCATGGAAGGCAGCCGCACGTCCTTGCAGAAGTGGCTCACTACATTTTGGCTTGTCTCCCGTTCCGACACCGGCATCAACGCCGTCCGGCTCAGTTCGATTATCGAGGTTACATACAAGACCGCCTGGTTGATGCTGCATAAGATCCGAGCTGCGATTAGCCGTACCGACACTGAGCGGCCTCTGCAAGGGGTCGTTCATGGCTTCGTGGCCTTTTATGGCCGCCATCCGTCAAGACAACTTAACCCTCGGGAATGCCCTCTGATCGTTGCCGAATCTGTCACACCAGACGGGCAAATGGGAGAAATCAAGATGAAGCTAGTAGAGCCAAATGGCCACTGCAACAAGCTGCTGCTCCGTTCCGACTGCGAACACTTCGCCGCTCTGCATGTCGCTAAGACTGCTGCCGAGACATCCATCATCCGACACAATTACCGGGTACGCCGCAATCGTCCTTTATTTCAATCTTTCAGACGGGCGTGGCGTTGGATGAACGACACATTTCACGGAATAGGCGCTAAATATCTCCAGACATACCTGGATGAATTTTGCTTTCGATTCAATGCATCTCTCCATCATACGTCCGCTTGGGAGCGACTACTGTATATATGCATGGCGGTGTTTTCTCCTGTCCCGACTTCGTCTTGCATCGGCTATAACGAGCCCTTAGTTCCAGACACACCAGCAGCATGACCAGGTTGACTGCACCCTTGCATGAGGCGTTCTTCAAAGTTTGTTTACATCTCATTAATTTATTCCGTTCAATACTGCGACTTTTCGAACGTTCTTGCTGTACTTCTTAATCCGTTCCAACTGCGAACGTTGAAGCGTTCTGGCAGAACTTCATTCTTCCGGTTAGTCGCTATATGAACGTCCTGCAGCATTTTTTAATGCCCGTTTCATTTATCGCTGTATGAGCGTCCTAGCAGCATTCTTGCGTTCTTCAGGTTGGTTACTATATGAGCGTCCTGCAGCATTTTTTAATGCCCGTTTCGTTTATCACTGTATGAGCGTATTAGCAGCAATTCTTGCGTTCTTCAGGTTGGTTACTATATGAGCGTCCTGCAGCATTTTTTCATGCACTGTTCCGCTTATCGCTGTATGAGCGTTCTAGCAGCAATTCTTGCGTTCTTCAGGTTGGTTACTATATGAGCGTCTTGCAGCATTTTTTCATGCACTGTTCCGCTTATCGCTGTATGAGCGTTCTAGCAGCAATTCTTGCGTTCTTCAGGTTGGTTACTATATGAGCGTCTTGCAGCATTTTTTAATGCCCGTCTCGTTTATCACTGTATGAGCGTATTAGCAGCAATTCTTGCGTTCTTCAGGTTGGTTACTATATGAGCGTCCTGCAGCATTTTTTCATGCACTGTTCCGCTTATCGCTGTATGAGCGTTCTAGCAGCAATTCTTGCGTTCTTCAGGTTGGTTACTATATGAGCGTCCTGCAGCATTTTTTCATGCCCGTTTCGTTTATCACTGTATGAGCGTATTAGCAGCAATTCTTGCGTTCTTCCGGTTGGTTACTATATGAGCGTCCTGCAGCATTTTTTTATGCACTGTTCCGTTTATTGCTGTATGAGCGTACTAGCAGCATTTCTTGAATTGTTCCAATTGTGACTGTTTGACCATCTTGATTTTATTTATGCTCCATTCCAGTTGCTGCTCTTTGGCGTTCTTCGTGTTGAAAACCTTATTTATCTCATGTCGTAGCTCTCTAGTTTTTAACTTCTCGAAAAATGAAAAGGTGCTGCTATAAGTAAGTGCACGCGCTGGTATTATCCTGCATCAACTTTGTGTAGTTTCTGAACTAAGGGGAGAGTGGAGCTAAGTGCTAAATGAAGGATCCTACTATGAACGTAATACCTCAAGGTTTATATAGTTTCAACTGTAGAGTACAGTCGCTGGATAAGCACGTCGTGCTGGCGTTTCCTAAAAAAGAGGCCGTCTTTCAGTAGAAAAATCTACTTGCGAGACGACCCCTTTTGCTCAATGAACGTTCAATTTTCGCCTTGCCGGAACTGCTTAATCAAGTTATGCGTAATGACCTGATCCGAGATGCTTAGACGATGCTTGGCTTCAGCTTCTAAAGGCTCGCAGCGGGATACAGCAGTCATTTGGCGCGTGCTGTAATCGAAGCAGGTTCCGTTCTCGAACAGCCCGTCTGCCGAAGGCACATAGAATACGTTGCCATCGGTAAAAGAGCCGTTGCGCAGCACGACGAGCCGGTTGTTAGGGTCGAGCAGGTTGTGGCCCATCATATATTTGTCACCCGCATCGATGCCAAGCCAGTGCAATAGGGTAGGAGCAATGTCCAACTGACCGCTTGGGGTGTCGTATGTGCCTGCGTTGGCTCCGTCTGGAAGATGAACGATGAGCGGGACTTGATTCTTCATTTCGAGCATATCCAAGTCGCTGATGTCATGCCCCAGCAATTGGGCGAGCGGCTCCCGATCCCCAATGGAATTGTCATGGTCCCCGTAGAGCACCCAAATCGTCTTATCCCATAATCCGCGCTGCTTCAAATCGGCGATCATCTCTCCGACAGCATCATCCACGTAACGTATGGCCTGCAAGTAATCACCAAAGATAGTATCCTTGTGCGGGTCGACGTTCAACTGCTGTGTGGATTCCGGCAGCTTGTACGGGTGATGGCTCGTCAGCGTAATTAAGAAGCTGTAGAACGGATTCTGTGCTTCCGACATGCGCGCATCAGACTGGCGCAGGAAAGACTTGTCTCCGACCGACCATCCTAGCGGCTCGTCCACTTTATAATCTTTGCGGCTCATGAAGAAATCGTAGCCCATATTGTTATACATTAAATAGCGATTCCAAAACCCTGCGTCATACGCGTGATATGCCCCTGTCTCATAACCCGCTGACTTTAAAATTCCTGGCAGCGTATCATACGTCTGATTCGGGTAACGAATGAAGACGGAACCCGTCGGAAGCGGGTGAAGGCTGCCATTGACGCCAAAGTCTGCATCCGAGGTCCGGCCTTGTCCGGTTTGATGGAAGAAGCGGCTAAAATACATGCTTTCCTTCAACAAGGCGTTAAGGTGCGGCGTAATTTCCTGACCGTTAATCTTTTTGCCGATGACGAAGTTCTCAAATGCTTCTGCTTGTACGATGATGACATTGCTGTCTTTGTATTTGCTGAACGAGACGGGCGGCCCTTGGCGATCGGCGCGATGGTCGGCAAACCATTGCTTGGCCCCCGCCAGTTCCTCGGCGGAAATCGTGGCGCCGGAGAACCAGTTATCCTTGGCATAGCGGTACATGTCATAGCCGTGAAATCCGAGTAGTCCGGTAACGTTATAAATCGAAGCGTTCCACCAATGACCGGCGAACAAGCCTTTCGCCCACGTGCTTGTCGCTTGCTGCACGGGTACTGCGATGAGCAAGGAACCGATAGCGATGCTGACAATGCCGCTGATCAGGCGCGTTATTATCTTGGGACGTCTTCTGGATGACCCTGGAAGAATATAGCTGCTGCTCTGAACGCGACGCTCCTTCGACAGCATGCGGAATGTCACGATGGATAACGGAATAATGACGATCCAATCAATGAACAACAAGCTATCCTTCAGCATTATCAACGAAACGATGCTGTCTCCGAGCGAGCTGACCTGCGCCGCTTGCAGCAGAACAGGCACGGAAATGAAATCTTGAAAGTAACGGAAATAGACTAAATCCGAAAAAATCAGTATCGTGAGAATCACGTTCAGTATCATTAAGGCCAAGGTGCGCCAACGCGCTGATAACCCTAAGGTCCAACCCCCGACGATAAGCACCGCGCCAAGGGCAACCCAGAAATCGCTCGTGGACATCGCCATATTCGGGATGGAGAGCGCCTTGTCGAACCAGATGAGCTTCCACAAAATCAAGACAACAAACCAGACGATATCCAACCGTCCAACTAAAGATAGCAGCCGTAGACTGCGGTTCGAGTATCGGACTGGACCGTTTATTGTCGGTTTCATAACTTCTTCCTTTCTCCTTGCAAATTGAAAAAATCTGTATGGAAAAATAAACACTCCCCATCATAACAGATTTACGAAATATATAAAAATAAAAAGACATCCAAAACGATTAGCTCGTTAAGGATGTCTGGTTAATTCAAGCTAGCCCTGCTCTGGGGAATGCAACTCGCGAGGCGGTCGAGGTGGGAGCGGACCGAAATATTGGTAGAACTGGCATTCGATATTTCCGTTAAACAGCTTGCGCCGCTTGTCCGCCGGCTTGCCGAAATAATGCTCGAACTGCCGGTTCGGACTAATCGTGAAGAACGACCATGTCGGCAAGCCCTTCGCCATGAAGCCCAGTTGGCGCACCATGCGTTCCACTTCATCCTTTTCATTCAACCGCTCCCCGTAAGGCGGGTTCGTAATGACAACGCCGTAATCGCCTTCTGGCTTTGCCTTGGCGACTGGTGTAACATGGAAGTTAATCTCCCTGGAGAAGCCTGCGCTCTTGGCGGCCGCTTCAGCGAGATGAAGCGCTTCGGCATCGATATCGGATCCCGTCAGCTGCAGATCGATATCATCCTTCACCGAATCGAACGCTTCCTCGCGCGCCGTCTCCCAGTGAGCCTCTTCGATGACGTGCCAAGCTTCCGCAGGGAAGGAGCGACGCAGCCCGGGAGCTACGTTCCAGCCTATCATTGCCGCTTCAATGAGAATCGTACCCGAGCCGCAGAAAGGGTCATACAGCGGGCGATTCGGATTCCAGCGGCTTAACTGCACCAGTGCGGCTGCCATCGTTTCTTTGAGCGGCGCCTTACCGGTAAGCTTCCGGTATCCACGCTTATGCAGTCCCGGTCCGGTCGTGTCCAAGGTAAGGAGCGCCCGGTCGTTCAACAACGATATCTCGATGCGGTAAAGCGGTCCGGTTTCTTCGAACCAGTCGATATGATAATGCTGCTTCAGTTGTTCAACAATCGCCTTCTTCACGATCCCTTGGCAAGCGGGGACGCTGGAAAGCTGGGATTTATGAGAGCGGCCGTCGACCGGGAATTCTCCGTGTGCGGGAATCCATTCGTGCCACGGTATCGCCTTCGTTCCTTCAAACAGTTCCTCAAACGTTCGTGCCGGGAATTCTCCCATATTGATAAGCACGCGGTCCGCCGTGCGCAGCCACAGGTTGGTCCGGCATACATCGAGCGGTCCTCCTTTGAAATGCACGCGTCCGTTCTCTGCATGCGCATCCTCATAACCTAGCTGATGCAATTCTCGCGCCACAATGGCTTCCAGTCCCATCGGGGCGGTAGCGATTAACGACCAAGGTCGATTCATCGGTGTTCTTCACTCCGTTCTACTTTGTCTGACTTGTACTCATATGGCATTCATCATATCATAAAAAGCAGGAGGTTGGGAAAATGTCTAATGAAGCGGTAGAAACGTATTTAGAGCAGTTATACACGAAGGATGACACGTTGGAGCATATTAAAGAGCAAATCCGCGCCAATGGTCTGCCCGAAATATCCGTTCCGGCCGGATATGGGCGCTTGTTAACGATGCTTGTCCGCATGTCGCATGCGAGGAATGCGTTGGAAATCGGCGCGTTAGGCGGATACAGCGGCTGCTGCCTGTTGAGGGGGCTTCCTGCGGAAGGCAAGCTCGTGTCGCTGGAATTGCGTCAGGACTATGCCGATTTAGCGAAGCAACACCTAACGGAGGCAGGCTTCGGCGAACAAGTGGAGTATCGGGTCGGGGAAGCGCTTGACTCGTTGACAGCTTTGAAGAAGGAAGGCGCACGCTTCGATTTCTTCTTTATCGATGCTGATAAAGGCAACTATCCGAATTACTTGGAATATGCCATTACACTGGCCCGGCCTGGAGCCATTATCGCCGGTGACAATCTCATGCTGCGAGGACGCACCTTAGACACTGACAAGCAAGGTCCTTCTGTGCTAGCGATGCGCCGCTTTAATGAAATGATCGCACAAGACGATCGTCTGATTAGCACAATGCTGCCGGCTTATGACGGTCTGGCATTAGCCATCGTGCGCTAGTGCGCATAAGTGTAAAGATTTGCGTCTGGAAAGGCCTTTGCTCCCTTGTGTTATAATATGTGACAGCAACTTATGTAACGGAGGGTACGGATTATTATGAAATCGGGAGAACAATGGACTTCCAGGCTTGGATTTATTTTGGCGTCAGCCGGTTCAGCCATCGGACTCGGAGCGATATGGAAATTTCCGAATGTCGTGGCGACAAGTGGCGGGGGCGCCTTTTTTCTTGTTTTCATTTTATTTACGTTTGGGATCGGATTGCCGCTTCTGCTCGCTGAATTTCTCATTGGACGGAGCACCGGAAAAGAAGCGGTGTCTGCCTACCGCGATTTGGCACCGAACAGCCGCTGGCATTGGGTTGGATATTTAGGAATGGCGACCTGTTCGATATTGCTTTCCTTCTACAGTGTCGTCGGTGGATGGATCGTCCTGTACTTCATTCGCGCCATTACCGGATCTTTGTTGACAGCCGGACGCGATTATGGCGCTCTTTTCGACCAGACATCGGCCAATCCATGGGAGGCAGTGCTTTCTCAAGGCGCATTTATGCTGCTGACGATTGTGGTCGTGGCCAGGGGAGTCAAGCAGGGCATCGAGAAGGCAAGCCGGATCCTGATGCCAGGGCTGTTCTTGCTCTTTGTCGTGCTTATTATCCGGTCGCTTACGCTGCCGGGAATGAGTGAAGGGCTCGTCTACTTTCTAAAGCCGGATTTCAGCCGACTGTCTTCTGAGGCGCTGCTGTATGCCCTCGGACAGTCCTTTTTCTGCTTGAGCGTAGGCGGATCCTGCATGGTGACATATAGCTCCTATTTGCAGAAGAACGAACCGCTTGGCAAGCCGGCACTGTCCGTTGTCAGCTTGAATGTGATGACCTCGTTCATGGCGGGCATTGCCATCTTTCCGGCTCTGTTCGCGCTTGGGATGAAGCCGGTAGAAGGACCGGGATTATTGTTCGTGACACTGCCTGCTGTGTTCGAGCAACTGCCGTACGGGAGTCTGTTCATTACAGTGTTTTTAGCTTTGTTCCTGTTCGCCACGCTGACATCGGCCTTCTCTTTGCTGGAGATAGTAGTCGCGGCCTTCGCCCACGGCGATGCAGCCCGCCGCAAGAAGATGTGCTGGCTGTTCGGAACGATTATATTTATGCTCGGCATCCCGTCCGCGCTTTCCTTCGGGGTCGGCAGCGACTTCGTATGGCTGGGCAGAAACGTATTTGCATGGGCGGATTTCGCGGTGACCAATGTGATGCTGCCACTGGGCGTGCTGCTCATCTCTGTATTTGTTGGCTTTCGATTTCCGCGGGAGCGGCTGCAGGCGGAGTGGTCAGGCGAGTCGGCATGGGCCCGGAAGGGACTTGCCTTGTATGTCTTCATGCTGCGATTTGTCCTTCCCGTTATCGTCGTGCTTGTCTTCATGCACGGGATGAACTGGCTGCCCATTTAAAGGGTGTATATGACAACACACAACTATTTCAACAAGAGTGACAACAGGAGGAACAAATGAAATCGCGAGAGCAGTGGTCTTCAAAAATAGGTTTTATATTGGCGTCAGCAGGGTCGGCCATCGGATTGGGCGCAATCTGGAAATTCCCCAATGTGGTGGCAACGAGCGGAGGCGGCGCTTTCTTTCTCGTTTTTCTACTATTTACATTAGGCATCGGGTTGCCACTGCTGCTTGCGGAGTTCGTTATCGGACGCAGTACCGGTAAAGAAGCGATTTCTGCCTATCGGGCCATCGCTCCCGGATCCAAGTGGCACTGGACCGGGTATCTCGGTATGGGAACATGCTTCCTGCTCTTATCTTATTACAGCGTGGTAGGAGGCTGGATACTGCTGTATTTGGCGCGCGGATTAGTTGGCGGGCTGCTGCAGGCGGGGCAGAATTACGATACGTTGTTTAACGAGACTGTATCCAATCCATGGTCTTCGGTGACGGCGCAGTTCACCTTCATGCTCATTACGATTATCGTGGTCGGACAAGGAATTAAAGGTGGTATTGAGCGTGCTAGCCGTCTTTTGATGCCAGGTTTGTTCATCTTGTTCCTCGTTCTGATCGCGCGATCGTTGACGTTGCCAGGCATGACCGAAGGGCTGTTGTATTTTTTGCAGCCTGACTTTGGAAAACTGACAGGAAAAGCGATCTTGTATGCATTAGGACAATCCTTTTTCTGTCTTAGCGTCGGGGTATCTGTTATGGTGACGTATAGTTCTTATTTGAATAAAAAGGAATCTTTGGTGAAGTCTTCATTATCCGTTGTCGGGTTGAACGTCTTGACCTCGTTCATGGCAGGTTTGGCCATCTTCCCGGCTGTGTTCGCGCTTGGCATGAAGCCGCAAGAAGGACCGGGACTGTTGTTCAGCACATTGCCTGCACTGTTTGAGCAGATGCCATACGGAAGCATCTTCATTGCGTTGTTCCTCGCTCTGTTCTTATTTGCAGCCATGACCTCGGCCTTTTCGATGCTGGAAATTCTCGTCTCGGGATTTTCCCGCGGGGAGGAGCAGAAGCGCAAACGGTTAAGCTGGCTGTTCGGGGCCCTCATCTTTATGGCAGGCGTTCCATCGGCTCTATCCTTTGGCGTATGGTCAAACGTCCAAATTATGGGGTTGTCGCTATTTGATGCGGCGGATTTCGCTGTGACGAATGTTCTGATGCCGATCGGCGTGCTGCTTATCGCCTTGTTTGTCGGATACCGCATGCCGAAAGAACGGTTGTACGCCGAATTTTCATCGGAAGCGGCAGGATGGCGCAAAGGCTTGGCCTTATATGTGCTGCTGTTGCGATATGTGATTCCGGTCATCATCGTTATCGTTTTCTTAAACGTTCTGAACATCCTGCCAGTTTGAATTTGATATGGGCAGCAGAACGGGAAACCGGGTTCGACGACATGACCATCATTCCGTTGCCTACAGATGCCAAGGCGGATGAATAATAACAAGCCTCCGCCCATGTGGGTCGGAGGCTTGCTCGTATTACAGCAGGCCGACGGTCCGCAGTCCCTTCCATATGCCATCCTCGGTATGAGAAGCCGTGACGAGATCGGCGTGCCGCTTGACCTCCTGCGAAGCGTTGCCCATAGCTACGCCTGTCCCGGCGAACTGCAGCATCTCGATGTCGTTCACGCCGTCTCCGAATGCATAGCAGTGCTCCTGGCTCATACCGGTCCGTTCCAGGAGCTTACGTATTCCCACCGCTTTCGAGCCATCCTTCTGCAGGAAGTCCGTCGCCAAGGAGTGCCAACGGTAGAATTGCATGTTCTGAAAGCGCTCGGCGAACGGTATCGTCGCCTCGTCATCGCAGAATAGAACGCCTTGATATACTGCTGCTTCCCTATAGCCCATTGCACAGATGGGCGGGTGCTCCAGATTGCATGTTCGCAATCCGTCGTGAATAAGTTGATGCTCCATGGAGGCGGACATACCGTGCGAATGCATGTACACAATAGGATGATGAAGTGATGCGGCCATGGAAGCGAAAGCCTCAAGCTCAACGGTGTCCAGCGGCTGATCGTATATGACCTCATCTTCGAAGACGACGTATTGTCCATTAATCGATACATAGGAGCGGATGCCTAGTTCTTCGCGGATCCACGTAAAGGTGGATGGTGCTCGGCCGGTAGCAATTGCGGTATATACACCGGCATCCTGCAGTTCTTGGATGGCGCGTTTTGTCGATAGGGCAATTTCGTGGTTCTCGTTCAAGATCGTTCCGTCTATATCGAAGAAAACGATATTACGTGCCATATTTTAGACCTCCTGCTTCATGCTGCTGTTCTTAGGGGCGAGCCACCGAGCCGTAACGCCCGACAACATCCGGTTACGCGGACTTCAGGTGACTGCAATCCCAACATAAATGATGAAATGCATTTCAGGTCAAGCTGAATTTGTAAATGTCGAATCATATCTCGCGATGCTTCGTGCTCAAAAGGTTTTTTTTGAACAATCTCTAAATTTAAATTTCGTTAATGCGATTGTAATCATCTATAATACAAGTATTAGCCTGGACAGGGGGGATTTGCGCTTGGCAAACATTAAACAAATCGCGGAGCTTTCTGGCGTATCTGTCACAACAGTGTCGCGTGTCTTGAACAATCATCCCTATGTCAGCCGGGAAAAGAGAGAAGCCGTACTGGAAGTCGTCAGGAAGCTGAATTACAGCCAGAATGTTAATGCTGTCCATCTGGTTAAAGGTCGAACGCAAATGATCGGAATTTTATTGCCGTATATGAATCAGCCCTTTTTTACGAGCTTTATGAAAGGGCTTGCCGATGAGGCATTGAAGCATCAATACAACCTCATTTTTTTTCAATCCGACTATCGGGAGCAAGAAGAGCTGCGCGCCTTGGATATGTTGAAGATGAAGCAGATTGACGGATTAATCATCGTGTCCAAGGCAGTTCCTTGGCATGTCGTGGAAGAATACGCAGCGTATGGGCCGATCGTTGCCTTTGAAGATACGGGCGAACAGACGATTTCCTCGGTATCGTTCGACCATTATAACAGCTACATGCATGCGATGGATTATTTCATTCAGCGGGGGCATCGGCATATCGGTCTTACGCTGGCCCGGGAGCACAGCTTCAACAGCGGCATTCGCAAGCGCGCCTTCAGCGATGCATTGGAGCGGATTGGCGAGCGTCCGAGGAAAGAGTGGATGTTCTATCAATGCTATGACATTGCGAAGGGTGCTGAAGTGATAAGAAGCTTGGCCAAGCTGGAGGAGCTTCCTACCGCGATGCTTGCATCCGGAGACGAGATTGCGGCGGGTATGATGCTTGAAGGACGGAAGCTGGGGATAAAGGTGCCAGACCAAATGTCCATCATTAGCTGCGAGAACTTGCCGCTTGCCGATGTGCTGGAATTGACGGCTCTGGGGCATTGCAACGAGGAGGCTGGAAGTCTCATGTTTCAAGTCTGTTATCGTAAAATAATTAATCCTGCCGAAGAGACAGTGAAGCATAAGCTGCCCTTTCAATTCGTCGAACGCGCATCAGTCCAGTCGTTGACATAACAACAGAGGCCAAGGTTATCCCTTGGCCTCTGTTCGTGTGAGTGGCAGTGTGAATCGATGTGGCGACGTGTGACCTTATCTTAGTTGATTGCATTCGTACGATAGAGACGTCACGGACGGTGCGTCGCACGGTTCCGACCATATAGAGAGAAGCGGGCCCAAGCTGTATTGATAAGCAGAAATACTCCAGACATAATGAAAATGCCTTGAATGCCAATGAAGCCGGAAACAGCCCCGCCCATAATAGGACCGATCATATTTCCTAGAGCGAGTGTACTGCTGTTAAAGCTATAGGCACGGCTCTCCATCCCGTCAGGCGTATATTTCCGAATGAGCGCGTTGACGGAGGGCAAGAGACCGCCCATAAACATACCCAACATGAACCGTATGGCGACAAGCTGCCATACTTTACTCACGAAGGCTTGCGGAATGAGCGTACACGCAGCCCCGATTAAGCATACCGTTAAGATGCGGTGGGAGCCGATCCGATCGCTGAGCCGGCCCAGTATCGGCGAGCAAATCATGTTCGACATCCCCGCCACTGCACTAACAAAGCCGGCGAGGAGCGCCAAGTTCTGCTGTGATCCATGCAGCTCCTGCACATAAAGCGGCAGCAGGGATGCAGGGCTCATCATCGCGAATTGCAGCAGAAATGTGACCGCAAACAAAGCAAGCAGCTGCGGAATGCCTGCCAGCTGCTTAAATCCGGCCATGACGGACATTTGTGGCGTCTCGGCCGCCTTCTCGCGGTCGAACGGTTCCTTAACCATAAGCATAGTGAGCATGGTCGCGAGGAAGAGCAGCGTACCGGTAATGTAAAATATCGGACGGTAGCCTACCATATCCGCTAGAACCCCGCCGATAAGCGGGCCTAGAATCGTACCAGCGACGACACCGGACTGAAGGATGCCCATCGCGAAGCCCATGCGTTCTTTCGGTGTCGTTGACGACACGAGCGCGACGGCAGCCGGGTTAAAGCCTGAAATGGTTCCGTTCAACATGCGCAGGAGCAATAGATGCATAGGCGTCTGCGCCAATCCCATTAAAGCCGTTACCACCGCCATGCCGAAGCCAGAACGCAAAATCATAATTTTGCGGCCGTATTTATCCGCGAATTTGCCCCATATCGGCTGAAATATGAATGAGGTCAAGAAATTCGCCGCGAAAATTAGGCCCGACCAGACGGCGATTTCATGTTGATTGCTCATTCCAATGTCGTGCTGCAAATAAAGCGCCAAAAATGGCGTTACCATGGTCATGCCTGCCATGGCTAAAAATGACCCGAACCATAGGATGATTAGATTTACTTTCCATTGCTGCATTTCCCTATTCACCACTTTCTCAGGTCACGGTCCGTCCGATGCGCCAGCAACTGGTGTTCATTATATCATACTTTTACTATATCGATTGTGTCATATGACATAAACGGAGGTATGCGCTATAACGTTCAATGTCCTTCTGCAATCCCTTTTATTACCTGAATATGTTGCGTAAATATTGTTTTTTTATGACAGCAACAAAGAAGCTTGTACGGCCGAAGAGCAGCAGGGCAAGGATGACGATCAGGATTATGCCGATATTACCGATACCCATACGCTCACCCCCTTATCATGTGAAGCCGGTCCCTTTTTCCAATGATAATGAAGAAGTTGATCGTGAATGTGTTTAGCTCGTCACTATAAAGGTAAAAGTTACTTGTAAGCGGGGAGATCGGCATTTTAAGAATTTGTGTGATAAAATGTCAGAAGTTGTTCACATCTGGGTGATTTTTGTCAACAGATTGTCATAGCTTCGTAGGAAGGTCCGGTTGTGGCAAGACGAGAAAAGGGGCATAATGGAAGCGGTAGGTTGTAACAAATTGCACAATGCCGTCAAAGTGGGGGTTATTGATGAATTATAATGATCGTTTCTTGCGTGCATGCCGAGGAGAGCAAGTAGATCGGCTGCCTGTGTGGTACATGAGACAAGCTGGACGTACTGATCCTGATTATCGCAAAATTAAAGAGAAATACAGTTTGCTTGAAATATGCCGCCAGCCCGAATTGGCTGCGGAAGTCACCATGATGCCGGTGAACAAGCTTGGCGTCGATGCGGCGATATTGTATTCCGATATTATGAATCCGGTTGCTTCCATTGGTGTTGATTTCGATATCGTAGCCCAAGTCGGGCCTGTTATTCACAATCCGATTCAAAGCGCTGCCGATGTCGAGCGGCTGAAGCCAGTTGATCCGGAAGGGGATCTGGGACATGTTTTGGAGACGATTCGCATTTTGGATGCGGAGCTGAAGGTTCCGCTCATCACGTTTGCGGGAGCTCCATTCACCATCGCCAGCTATCTGATCGAAGGGCGCCCGTCCAAGTCGTATATCCGTACAAAGACAATGATGTATGAAATGCCTGAAGTATGGTTTGCCCTGATGGATAAGTTGGGCGATATGGTCATCACCTATATTCGTGCTCAAGTTAAAAATGGAAGCAAGGCGTTCCAATTGTTTGACAGCTGGGCAGGTTCTTTGTCACCGCGCGATTTTAAGCGCTTTGTGCTGCCGACGATAGAGCGCATTTATGCGGAGCTGTCTGATTTGGCTGTGCCGAAAATTTACTTCCCGGGTGTAAGCTCGGGCGAGCTTCTGCCGTGCTTGCATGAGCTGCAGGCTGATGTGATTGGCTTAGATTGGCGCGTGTCGATACAGGAAGGACGCCGACGTCTGGATGGCCGCTTTGCGGTACAGGGCAACTTAGATCCTTATTTGCTCACAGGACCGATGGATGTCATTAAGCGCGAAGCGGCTCACATCATGGATGAGGGCATGCAGGAGCCGGGGTATATTTTCAACCTCGGTCACGGGCTGTTCCCGGAAGCATCGCTAGATAAATTGAAACAGTTAACGGAGTTCATCCATTCTTATTCCAGCGAAGCACTCGCAAAACAATAGAATAGAACGTATTGGAGACAAGAGGGAGGCGAAGAGATGGGTAAACGCAAAGTAGGAGTTCTCGTGATGTCCTATGGGACACCGCGCAGCATGGAAGAAATCGAGCCGTATTATACGCATATTCGCCGTGGAAATCCGCCTTCAGAAGAGCAACTGCAGGAGCTTACAGAGCGCTATGAAGCGATTGTGGGGGGAGTATTCCCGCTGCGCGAGCATACCGACCGTCAAGTCCAAGGATTGCAGCGCATGCTTGATCGTGCGGCGGAAGGAACGGACGTGCAATATGTGTGCTATCAAGGCTTGAAGCATGTCGATCCGTTTATTGAAGACGGCATTGCAGCGATGGCGCAGGATGGCATTCGTGAAGCGGTCAGTGTGGTGTTGGCGCCGCATTATTCCGTAATGAGCGTGGGAAGCTACAACAAACGCGCGCAGGAAGCGGCGGAGCAGCAGGATATCGTGCTGAAATGCGTGAATAGCTACCATCTGCATCCCGATTTGCTAGATGCGTTGACAGAGCGTGTTCAAGAACAATTAGATGCTTATGTGTCGGAAGGCGCGCCCCGTGAAGAAGTGGAAGTGCTGTTCAGTGCGCACAGCTTGCCGGCACGCATCTTAGAAATGAATGATCCGTATCCGGACGAATTGAATGCGACCGCTTCCGCCATTGCGGAGCGCTGCGAATTGAAGGAAGGACAATGGCGCTTTACCTGGCAGAGCGCCGGACGGACAGCTGCGCCGTGGCTGGGACCTGATATACTGGATACGCTTGATTCGTTGCGTCAAGAAGGTGTGAAGCATGTGCTGTCCGCACCGATCGGATTTGTATCTGATCATCTGGAAGTGCTGTATGACTTGGATATCGAGGCGACTCAGGCGGCAGAGCGTATGAACTTGAATTTTAAACGCATTCGCATGCTGAATGATGATCCGAAATATATGTCAGCGCTTGCGGATGTCGTTATGACATTGGATCAATAGTGAGCTTGACAGAAAGAAGGGGCACATCATGAATGGTTCGCGGGATCTTGTCATTATCGGCGGAGGAATTACGGGACTATCTGCCGCCTATTATGCGGTGAAGCAAGCGGAGGAGCGCGGACAATCGCTGTCCGTCACCATCGTTGAATCTGCTTCGCGCTTGGGCGGTAAGATAGAAACGTTGCGCAAGGAAGGCTGCGTCATTGAGAAAGGACCAGACTCTTTTCTTGCTCGCAAGCTGCCGATGATTGATTTAGCACGCGATTTAGGATTGGAATCGGAGCTCGTGGCGACGAATCCGCATGCCAAAAAAACATATATTGTACGGCGGGGCAAAATGTATCGCATGCCGCCGGGGCTCGTGCTTGGCATTCCGACGGAGTTGGGACCGTTCGCCAAGACGGGCCTTATCTCCGTCTTCGGAAAGATGCGCGCGCTGATGGATTTGGTGAAGAAGCCCCGCACCTCGTCGGATGACGAATCGTTGGGATCGTTTCTGGACCGGCGACTAGGCAAGGAAGTTACCGAGAATGTGGCAGAACCGCTCTTGGCCGGCATTTATGCGGGGGATATGAGCAAGTTGAGCCTGCAGGCGACATTCCCGCAATTCGGGGAAGTGGAGCGCAAGCATGGCAGCTTAATCCGTGGGATGCAGGCGAACCGCAAGGCGGGGCAATCGCTGCCCGGACTGCCGGATGTGGCGAAGGGATCGATGTTCTTGACGTTCCGGAACGGCTTGACTTCGCTTGTCGAGAGATTGGAAGAAGTGCTGAAGGACCGGGTCGAGCTTCGGGTAGGCGTCGGTGCGGAACGGTTCGACAAACTGGAAGATGGCCGCTACCTCATTGCTCTGCAGGATGGCAGCACGCTGGAGGCGTCTTCCATCGTCGTGACGACTCCGTCTTATCATGCGGCATCGTTCCTGAAGGGACATGTGGATGTAAGTGCGCTTCAGGCCATCAATCATGTGTCGGTAGCGAACGTCGTCAGCGTATTCGATCGCAAGCAGATTAAGATGCCAGTGGACGGAACCGGCTTCCTCATTTCCCGTAAGGAACGAAGAGCCATTACCGCGTGTACGTGGACTTCGATCAAATGGCCTCACACGAGCAGCGAGGACAAACTTATCGTTCGCTGCTATATCGGCCGTGCCGGTGATGAAGAACGTGTGGAGTGGCCGGACGATGCATTGAAACGAACGGTGAAAAATGAGCTGCGCGATCTGATGAGTATTGAAGCCGAGCCTGAGTTCGTGGAGATTACCCGCTTAAGGAATTCCATGCCGCAGTATCCGGTTGGACACGTGCAAGCGATTAGCGCGCTGCGCGATGGCGTCCGTCGCGATCTGCCTGGCGTATATTTGGCTGGTCAGCCATATGAAGGAGTCGGTATGCCAGACTGCATTCGCAGTGGCAGAGCGGCGGGAGAAGACGCGTATTCGTACTGTGCAAGCCGTAACAATGAATTGGAGCCCGTCTATACGACAACTGGGTGATATCGAATAGTTTTTTCTAAGAAGGCCGTGCTGCGGCCTTCTTTGTGTTATTAGGGTGCTTGCCTTGACATGTCTGCTAATAACCGTGTATATGTATTTGCAAAGACGATGTTCATTGATGATAATATCCTGTCAATGAGCAGATGCATTTTATGGAGAGAGATGCTGTCCATTTTAATTGAAATAAACGTGTTAGAGCTAGTCCGGAAGGGGGGATGCCGGGAAGCAAACATTGATCGACGGTCATGGGCGTGTGTGCTCACGATTATATGCGAATCTCTGTCACAGATCGTTGCAATCTGCGGTGTGTCTGCGCCTTATTGAGTATATGCTCATGGGCGGGCGGCAAACAGGTCATTCGCACTTATATAGGCAATGAGGCCGCGCTGGCTGAAGCGATGCTCGATCGCTCGATGCGAAGCCGCTCAACCATGAGATGGCGCACGAAATGTCCGGCCAATCGTTATCGCATCAACCGACGGAACGTACGATGTCCCAAATAGGCGGTTAGAAGGAGGGCGCAAATGACGAAGCCCAATACGTATACATCAGATCCAAAATTTAATCGCACAATTATATCCGTGCAGGAAGCGCAATCCATGGTCATGTCGCGAATGAAGGCGGGAGGGGTGGAATACATCCCGCTGGAAGAAGCATACGGCAGACATGCGGCGGCGACCGTGCGCTCAGATGTGCCGGTGCCGCATTTTCGCCGGTCCATCATGGACGGTTATGCCATCCGTGCCGCAGACATTACGCAGGCTTCGCTGGAGAAGCCAGTTCGACTGCGCGTGACGGAGGAGGTAGCGTGCGGCACGGTTGCAAGCCGAGCGTTGCTTCCGGGGGAAGCGGTGCGCATTATGACGGGCGCACAGGTTCCGGAAGGTGCAGATGCGGTCGTCAAGCTGGAGGAGACGACGGAATACGGCACAGCCGACCAGCGGGAGCTGGAGCTGCAGCAGCCGGTGAGGGAAGGCGACAACATTTTGCCTGTCGGCATAGAGATTGCGCAGGGCGAGCTGATGGTTGGCAGCGGCTGCCGTATCGGTGCAGGCGAAATGGCCTTGCTCGCCATGTTTGGCTGCGCGACCGTTCAAGTGCACCGCCGTCCGCGTGTAGCTATCTTGTCCACCGGACACGAGCTGCTCGATGTCTCTGCGCCACTGGAGCCGGGCAAGATTCGCAACAGCAACAGCTTCATGCTGGCCGCTCAGGTTCGGGAAGCAGGTGGAATCCCACACATGCTGCCGCATATTCCCGATGAACTGGAACGGGCGAAGGCAGTCATCATGGAAGCGATAAAGGAATTCGACGCCGTCGTTACGACAGGAGGCGTGTCTGTCGGTGACTACGATGTCATGTACGATCTGACAAACAATTGGTCTGGTGAGTTGTTGTTCAATAAGGTTGCGATGCGTCCAGGCAGTCCGACAACCGTCGGCTTCTTGCACGGCAAGCCGCTCTTCGCCTTATCCGGCAATCCGAGTGCTTGCTATGTCGGGTTCGAAATGTTCGTCCGTCCGGCGCTGCTTCGCATGCAGGGGGCACATGAACCGCTTCCTCATCGCATGACGGCGATGCTTCTTGAGCCGTTTGCGAAGCAGGACCGCTTTGAACGGTTCGTCCGCGGCAATTATGCCGCTGATGAGAATGGCAATCTTACGGTACGGCTGGCTGGGATTGATATGTCCAACGCTACGATTACGATTCGCGATGCGGATTGTCTCATCTGCATTCCGCCGACGAGCGCGGTCATGCCTGCAGGAACACGAGTCAATATCATTCCGCTGCGGCTGAGGCGCTAAGGCGTCTGAAGGCGACATCGCAGTGGCGAAGCCGACAGGTGGATGGATAGCTGCGATGGGATGATTAGAAAACGAACTGAAAATATAAATTTTTGCTTATGGCCAAAGGACACAGGGGAGTTCTTCTGCTGAATGTTCCTTAGACCCATTCTCCCGTACAGTCAGGAAGGGTAGTGCCGTGGCGAAGATAAGGTACATGCCACCTTGTATAGATACCATGTCAAGAAGCTGCCGTGAAGCGGCCAATCAGGATGGGAGTTAGCTTGACGGCGTCCAGAATCGCGAATGGGCGTGCCGCCTTCTGATGGAAGGGGAGAATGATGCAAAGGGGCTGATGAAGCGAATCACCTACAGTCTGAACGCGCCCCTGCACTAACGCAACGTTTTCCCATGGTGTCACTTTACCCTTCCCAGAGAAGGTATGCCCGTTCGATTCTTCGCATCACTCTCCCCTCTATTTAGAACATCAGCAACTCATTCCCTGCAATGAGCATCTTTCATAAGAATAGAAAACGAACTGAAAATATAAATTTTCACCCATCGTTACTCATTCCAGGGCAGCAAGCGCGGATCGGGATCGAGAATCGATTCGTACTGTGCCATTGAACCCCATGTTCCATCTGGATCCAAGCAACGTTAGAGATCGTATTTAGCGCAGCGATCTTCCGCTTGCGGACAATCATGGAAAGTGTTAATCGATATGGTCTGGAACGCATCGTAAATGAGAACCCCCCTTTGTCAGCAAAGGCTTTGAAGTATCTTTGAACGCTTCAAAGGCATGCAAATACCTTGTGATTTGCTTAATTAGGACCATGCTCGCCGCCTTCCGCATAGTGTTGCGATGTGGCGTGCAAATAAGCGTCAACCCCCTGCAGGTTCGAGGGACGATAGATGTGGTAGGCCGAGCGGCGCGTATCGACAAACAATGGAAAGCCAAGAGCTGCCGCACGGATACAGAAGTGCCGATCCTCTCCCCAGAAGGACACGTTGCGAATTTCAGCGAAACGAACACCAGCGCGAATCGCCTGTCGGCTAATTAAGGTGCAGGCACCGAGACCGCCGACTTCATAGATGCCAGGTTCTCTTAGCTGCTGCAGGAAAGCGTGCAGCCGGCGGGTGGATCCGATAAGCACACGCGGGGTGGGCATGGCTTCACCTCAGTAAAATATAATAGGGCTCAAGCGGTCGTTCACCTATATTGTATGAGCGATACGAGACATTCAACACAAGAAGAAAGCGATATTAATGAATGGCCCTCGTATGGAAGAGATGAAGTAGGCTTTTGCATCGCATTCATGTAAAATAGTAGTGATGATATGTAAGAGGTTAGCAAGCAGCTACGCGTAATATTTTAGGAGGCGACGACATGCAGGAAACGACAGCGACGGCTGATTCGGACGTGACAATAGACAATGGTTCGAACCATGATCGCTACTCCCGTCAAGAACGTTTCCAGCCTATCGGCCCGGAAGGGCAGCGTCGGCTGAAGGAGAGCTGTGTTCTCATCGTCGGTGCGGGAGCGCTCGGATCAGGCACTGCCGAAATGCTAGTGCGTGCGGGAGTAGGAACGGTGACGATCGTGGACCGGGATTATGTGGAGTGGAGCAATCTGCAGCGCCAGCAGCTGTACGTCGAAGCGGATGCGCTTGAGCGCCTGCCGAAGGCGGTTGCTGCCGAACGGCGTTTGAAGGCGATTAATAGCGACGCTAACGTGTGCGGGGTCGTCGCTGATGTAACGGTTGACGAATTAGACGCATTAGCGGGCGGGGCGCAGCTGATTATGGATGCGACCGATAATTTCGATACGCGTCTTTTGCTTAACGATTATGCGATGAAAAAAAGCATACCATGGATTTATGGCGCTTGTGTGGGCAGTTACGGCATGTCAATGATGTTCGTGCCGCAGGAGACGCCGTGTCTGCATTGTCTGATGGAAACGGTGCCGCTTGGCGGGGCTACATGTGATACGGCTGGAATTATTGCCCCGGCTGTACAGATGGTGGTCTCTTATCAGACGGCAGAGGCGTTGAAGTGGTTGACAGGACATCGTGAAGCGCTGCGTCATACATTGGTCTCGTTCGACCTGTGGACGAATCAGCATACGGCGATCGGAGTGAAGGACGCGAGACGGGTCGATTGTCCATCTTGCGGGATAAAGGCCACGCATCCGTATCTTAGCGCAGCCCATCACCGCAAGACAGACATTCTGTGCGGACGGGACACCGTTCAAATACGGCCTGCTCATCACATAGAGCTTGATTTGGACGATATCGCCCAGCGATTTCATTCTGCACAGCATGGAGAGGTGCGGGTCAATCCGTATTTAGTATCCTTGCAGGCCGATGCGCACCGCCTGGTCGTCTTCCGTGACGGAAGAGTGCTGGTGCACGGCACAAAAGATCCGGTCGAAGCGCGCATCATACATGACCGTTACTTGGGTTGATAAGGCTCCGTCATCGGATTCCAGAGTTCGGCCCCGAGCTGATGCCCGACCCATTTAGAGCCATCTTCCCATATTTCTTTTTTCCAAATGGGCACGCGCTGCTTCAAGCGTTCGATGGCATATCGGCTCGCATCGTAGCAGCTTGCGCGATGGGGAGAAGATACGGCGATAACGACGCTTGCTTCTCCCACAGGAACTGTGCCTAATCGGTGGGTAATCGCCGTTAACGTGCCAGGCCAGCGTGCGGCGATCTCTTCGCCGATGGATTGGAGCATCTTGAGCGCCATCGGAACGTATGCCTCATAATCGAGCTGGATCGTGCGCTTGCCGTTCGTGTGCTCACGAGTCGTGCCGATGAACAGCAGCGCTGCACCATGGTCTGGATCCGCGACTGCGCTGGAGACGGCTTCGACTGCAATGGAATTATACATAAGCACAAATCGGCCATCATTGGAACGGGCGCCTGTCTCAGTGGAGACCGAAGAGGTACCGTCTCCGCCGGATACCGGCGGGATTAAGGCCAATTCATCCTGCGGCACGATCATGCGGTCGTCAGCGGCATATTGTTGATTGACGGCCATGAAGGCGCGCAGAATCGCTTGCGCCGCATGCGGATATCGGACAGCCATTATACCTTTCAGCTCTGCTACGGAAATGGTGGAACCATGGGCTTCCACCGTTGCGACGGCTTGTCCGATCAATTCGCCCAATCCGGCAAAGCATTGCACATGATATAGCATTTTATAACCTTCTTTCTCCCATTGTTGCGATGAACACATTTTATCTGAACCCATCTTACCATAGGACTCAGGTAACTACCTAGTTTCCTGCAGGCTGGAAAAAGAACGTTAAAATAGAAGTCATTCAGTGACCGAGATTGAGGAGAAACTATGACATTATCGAGAATGGATCGAGCTAAAGAGGAGCGGGAACAACGTAAAAAGAAGAAGCGGCATCGTCTGTGGGGAAATGCCATTCTGGGCATTATCCTCATTGCGGCCGCTATCTACGGCTGGCAAAGCGGATTAATCGGCGGATCGGCGCCTGATGTGAATGAGTTGACTGTCGAGCCGGCAACCGGACCTTCATCGGACGGCGCGGATGCGAATAAGGAGCAGGACGATGCGAGCGGCCAACGTGGCGATGGAGGCGATTCAGAGAGCACCCAGCCCGTGGATCAGGATTCCGCCGGGAAAGAGCCGGTGGTGCGCCTCACATTTGTCGGGGATATGATGATGGCGGGCAAAGTAGAGGGCGTCGTTCAGGAGAAGGGGTACGACTTTCCATTTCAATACGTAAAAGGGTTGTTGCAAGCAGCGGATCTGTCTATCGGAAACTTGGAGACGCCGTTGACGACGGATGGCGTTCCAGCGGAGGAGAAGGACTTCGTCTATAAGACATCTCCGCAGGCGGCTCAAGCCATAGCGAATGCAGGTATTGACATCGTCAATCTGGCCAACAACCATACGATGGATCAAGGCGAAAATGGACTGCTTGATACGTTCGAAGCGCTCAATAAGGCGAAGGTGAAGTATGTCGGGGCAGGGAAGGACAGCAAAGAAGCTTACAGTCCCGTCATTGTAGAACGCCAAGGCATCAAGATGGCAATTCTCGGCTTTACCCGCGTCATTCCTGACTCAAGCTGGTATGCAGGGAAGAATAAGCCGGGGGTCGCAACCACCTATGAAGGTACGAAGGAGCAGGCGGCCGCGGCGATCAAGGAAGCGAAGCAGCAAGCCGATCTCGTAATTGTCATTGCCCATTGGGGCAAAGAGCGGGAGGATTATCCCCTCGAGTATCAAAAAGAATTGGCCCAATTATATGTCGATTCTGGTGCCGATCTGATTGTCGGCGGTCACCCGCACGTGCTGCAAGGCTTTGAGCAATATAAAGATAAGTGGATTGCGTACAGCGTGGGCAATTTTGTGTTCACACTCAATGAACTGCCGAAGACGTGGGATACGATGGTGCTGCAGGCGGAATGCACGAAGAGCGGCAAATGCGAGCTGCAGATGAAGCCGTTCTTTACCGAGCTGGGGCAGCCGGTACCGCTTGAGGGAGAGAAAGGCACCGAGCTGATGAAGCACGTCGAAAGCATCTCCAACCGTGTATCTATTGACGGACAAGGACGTATCGCATCGAAATCATAAATAAGTTGCCATGAGGGGAGACATAAACGATGAACGCAGACCTAAAAGTAAACTTTGACCCATCCGCCGTACGCAATGTGTACTGCATTGGACGCAATTATCGCTTGCATGCGGCAGAGCTCGGCAATGACGTGCCTACGCAGCCGATGGTATTTCTGAAGCCTTCCCATGCTGTATCGCTGATTGCCGATGGGACGCAGCTTCCTCTGCCGCTTCATACCGGTGCGGTTCACCATGAGATTGAGCTTGTGCTTCGCATTGGCCGCAAGGTGACCCCAGGCATGACCGCGGACGAAGCGGTGGATGACTATGCGTTAGGCATAGACTTTACGCTTAGAGACGTGCAGGATGTGCTGAAGCAAAAAGGACATCCGTGGCTTGCGGCAAAAGGAGTGCTGAATAGTGCCCCCATTACGCGCTTTGTGCCGTTTCCGGGAACGGCTGAGCTTGAACGCATCCCTTTTTCGTTAGTGAAAAATGATGAAACCGTACAGATTGGCAGTGCAGAAGAGATGATTTTTTCGCTGAATACGCTCATTTCATACGTCGCTCAGCATTACGGCTTAGGTGAAGGAGACTTGTTGTTTACCGGTACGCCTGCAGGAGTCGGTCCTGTACAGGCGCGGGATCGATTGGCCCTTTGTCTGCGCGAAGAGGTGCTCGGTTCCTGCATTATTACGGAGCAGGGTTAGAATGATCGGAACAGAACTGGCTTGGTGGAGTCTCGAGGAGGGACGAATTTGTTTCAAGAGTGGATGAGGCTATTGGGCAGCATCAGTCCTTGGTTGATTGGCTTCGCGGGAAGTCTGCTGGTGGCAGGCGCAGCGTGGTGGAAGCGATCGCTGACAAAATCGGGTGCCGCTGCAGCTGTTATCATGGGGACGATATATTATGGGAGTGGCGACCTTCTCTGGTTCGGATTGCTGTTGACTTTTTTCGTTACGTCAACTGGCTGGTCCAAGTGGAAAAAGCGAATGAAGGTGCGCTTTGATGAACTGTATGAAAAAACAGGAGAGCGCGATGCAGGGCAAGTGTTGGCGAACGGCGGCATTGGCATGATTCTCTGTCTCTTGAATTACATTGCTCCGAATTCGATATGGATGTGGTTGTTTATCGGGGTAATGGCTACGGTCAATGCGGATACGTGGGCAACGGAAATCGGCAGCCTCAGTCCTAAGCCTCCCCGTTCTATACTGACAGGCCGTATAGTTCCCGCGGGAACATCAGGGGCTGTATCGGTCATAGGCACACTAGCTTCTGTTGCGGGGGCGCTGACCATTGGCATTGCAGCCGTCGTTTTTATGCTCATTTTGAACGAACAGCATAATTGGATTGATTTAGGGGTGATCATTGGCGCAGCAGGAATAGGCGGTGTGGCGGGAGCCATGCTCGATTCCTTATTCGGCGCTACCGTCCAGGCGAGCTACCGCTGCAGCAAGTGCGGCGCGGATACGGAACGAACCGAACATTGCGGCATCCCGACCGTGCTCGTTCGCGGGGCAGGCTGGATGAACAATGATAGAGTCAATATGATTACTTCTTGCGCCGGCGGTGCTGCTTCTTGTCTTGTTTTGTTGTTATATGGAATGTAACAAATCGACAAGCAATCGAACTCGTGATATATTCGAACAAAGAATGTCAGGCATAGGTCATGGCTTGGGCAAATGTGGAGGAGGTGGGCCGATGAGTTACGGTTATGGCGATAAGCTGCACCTCATTTTAGATGCGGCATACGAGCTCTTCGGTTCCGATGGCTTTTACGAGACGAAAATGTCTGATATTGCCGATAAAGCAGGCATTGCCAAAGGAACACTTTATTTATATTTTAAGAGTAAGGAACAATTGTTCACCGCGATGACGGTGCGTGATTTTGAACAATATTTGCGCGAACTGGAATTCGGTCTGAATCAACGCCTTTCGTTGGAGGAACGGCTGCGATTTATTGCTGACCATCATTTGCGCTATTACTATAACCGCAAAGAGTATACGAAGCTGTTCTTCAAGACACCGAATAATGACCCGGACATGATGGCTGCGCTTCGAAACTTCATGCACAGCTATATGCGTCTTATTTCGGAGACGATGGAGGCTTACGGGTTGCCGGAAGCGACACTTCATGCCAAATCGTACGCAGGGATGTTGGATATGATCAAGATGGATATTTTGTTCTCGCCTACATTTACGGAACGAGATTTGCAGCAGCGCATTCGATTTGTTGCCGATTTGTTCATGAATGGGTGTGCCGCGAGTCATGAAGAAGCCGCCGGGCAGTAAGAGGAGCGACTTAGCCAAAGGTGCCGCCGGGCAGTAAGAGGAGCGACTTAGCCAAAGGTGCCGAAAGTGTATAAAAGCAAGGGGAGAACCTCGGGTTCTCCCTTTTTGGGCAAATTATGCGAATTTGCTTGCGAACCGAATGGAGGATTTATGATGCATTTAATGACGATAGATCAGCTTGGCAAAAGCTACGGAGAGAAGACGCTGTTCAAGGAGGTAACCTTCGGAATTGAAGCTGGGGACCGCTTGGGCATTGTCGGTGTAAACGGTACGGGGAAATCAACGTTTTTGCGCACTATCGCTGGAGTGGAACCATTGGAAGAAGGGCAAGTGCTTATCGGAAATCGGGTGACCCTGCAGTATGTGTCGCAGGAGCCAGTCTTTGATCCGGAGGCTGCCGTTCTCGATCAAGTGCTTGGCGGAAATGCGCCCGAGATGGTCGCTGTCAGGAAATATACGGAATGCTTGGAAGAAGCTCGCCGCAAGCCTGACGATGAAGCCGTACAGATGAAGCTTGTGCGCGCAAGCGATGATATGGAGCGGCTGCAAGCATGGCAGCTCGAAAGCGAGGCGAAGACGATTCTGTCCAAGCTTGGCATTCAACAGTTCGACGCCAAGATGGGAACCTTGTCCGGCGGACAGCGCAAGCGTGTTGCACTCGCCTCTGCGCTCATTCATCCGTCAGATATTTTGCTGCTGGATGAGCCGACGAACCATATCGATAACGATACTGTCGCATGGCTGGAGACGCTGCTGCAGAAGCGATCGGGTGCACTGCTTATGATTACGCACGATCGTTATTTTCTCGATCGGGTTGCCAACCGCATGATGGAGCTTGATCGAGGATGCGCTTTCTTCTATGAAGCGAACTATACCCGTTTTTTGGAGCTGAAGGCGGACCGTGAAGCAAGGGAAGCGGCAACCGAAGATAAACGACAGAACCTGCTGCGTCAGGAGTTGGCTTGGATCCGGCGTGGTGCGAAAGCGCGGTCGACGAAGCAGAAGGCGCGCATTCAACGGTTCGAAGATCTGCAAGCGGACGGACCGCTTGCAAAAGGCGATCAGGTGGACGTCTCGACCTTATCTGCCCGGTTGGGCAAGAAGATAATGGAGCTTGAGCATGTCGGTTGCTCCATTAACGGCCAAGCGCTGTTCCAGGATGTGAATTATATTGCGGTTCCCGAAGATCGCATCGGCATAATCGGACCGAATGGAAGCGGGAAATCAACGCTGTTGCGCATCATTGCTGGACTGCGAGAGCCTGACGAAGGGTCGATCGTGCTGGGGCCGACGGTCCGCATTGGCTTCTTCACGCAGGAGCATGAGGAAATGGATGAGTCGATGCGGGTAATCGAATACGTGCGCGAAGGAGCGGAAACGGTTCGTACGTCGGAAGGGCAGACCATTACCGCAGCGCAAATGCTGGAGCGGTTCTTGTTCTCTCCGGCGATGCAGTGGACCTTAATCGGCAAGCTGTCTGGTGGAGAGAAGAGACGGCTGCAGCTCCTGCGCATGCTGCTGGAAGCGCCGAACGTCCTGCTGCTCGATGAGCCTACGAACGATTTGGACGTGCAGACACTAGCTGTGCTTGAGGATTATTTGGACGATTTCCCGGGCGTAGTCATTACCGTGTCCCATGATCGCTATTTCCTGGATCGTGTGGTGGAACGTATCTGGTCGTTCGAAGATGGAGCGATAGAACAGCATGTAGGCAACTATTCGGAATATATGGAGTGGAAGGCAAAATACGGCGGAACAGCGAGCGCGGAGTCCGATCAAGCGGCTAAGGCGGCTACAGCAGTTGATAAATCCGAACGTCTCGAGCGTAAGACTAAGCTGAAAATGTCTTATAAAGAAGAGCGTGAATATGAGCAAATCGAGGATCGAATTGCAGAGGCGGAAGAAAATATGGAGCGCATCCAGAAGGAAATGGAGCAAGCATTCAATGACTCCGCCCGTCTGCAGGAGCTCATGAAGGAAGATAGCGCTGCCCAGACACAGTTGAGTGATTTAATGGAGCGATGGACCTATTTAAGCGAGTTAGCAGAACAGATTGAGGCAGAGAAACAGAAATAACATCGGTACGGACGGGATAGAGTGCAACATGAGGTTACGTGCTCCTTCATCGGTTTATATAAGAATAGGTAGGATGAAAGGAGAGATGCTCTGTCGTGACAGCATATAAAGCGGAGTCGAATGCATATGTCATTTATCCAGGCAAGCGCAAATTGATATTAACTTTGTTGGGGTCGCTTGTGTTCGTCGTCATCGGTATTGTATTGATGCTTGACAGTGAAGGAGTATCCATTGTCGTTGGCGGAATTTGTTCATTATTTTTTGCGGTAACATTGGCATACTCCCTCTTTCGCCTGATGGTGCCGAAGCCGGCGCTAGTTGTTTCTAATGAAGGCTTCATCGATAATGCCTCCTTGAGTGCGGCAGGTGAAGTGACATGGGATGAAGTAAAAGACATTTTTATTTATGAATTCATGGGCCAGCATTTTATCGGCATCCAAGTAGTGAATCCGGATCGGCTTATGGCGCGGATTCCATCGTGGAAGCAATCGATTGCAAAGGCGAACAAGCATTTAGTGAAAGCTCAAGTAAATATTCCAAAGGTCGCCATCAGCGTGCCATTGGAACAGGTGGTCAACGAAATGCTCGCGCGTTGGAAACGATCCGAACCAACAATGGGATAGTCATAACCAAACGAATACAAAGAGCAGGCGCCGACCTTATGAATCGGCGCCTGCTCTATTTAGATAATATGGTAACACTGACATGCGCAGCTGGCGTTTGTACGTTCGCGCAGCGTCATTGTTTCATTCACGATCATTTCTAATCTTCCGCAGCTACGTGGACGAGCGCGCGGCCCCATGTCTGCCCTTCGAGCATACGAGCGGTATATTCCGGCACATCTTGAAGGGATATCTCATGGATCCATTCATTGTCTTGTGCAATGAACTTCCATTCATCAGCCATTCTTGACCAGAGTCGAGTCCTGTGAGCGGCTGAAGCATAGACCGAGTCAATTCCGTATAGGGCTATGCCTCTCAAGATGAACGGATAGACCGATGTCGGCAGCTGTCCTCCCGCAGTCAGTCCGGCAGCCGCAACGGCTCCGCCATACCGGGTAGAAGCGAGCGCTGCTGCAAGAATGTCGCCGCCACATACATCGATTACTGCCGCCCAGCGCTGCTTATCCAACGCACGCGGCCGTTCAGGCTGCCACCCCTGCCGCGATACGACATGAGCGGCACCTAAATTCCGCAGTGTATCGGATAATTGACTCTTACCGCTCGCGGCGGTTACTTCGTAACCGAGCTTGGCCAGCATAGCGACGGAAATGGAGCCGACTCCGCCGCTTGCTCCGGTTACAAGAACCGGGCCATCATCTGGACGAATGCCGTGCTGTTCGAGGCGTTCTACGGCTAATGCCGCCGTAAATCCTGCCGTTCCGAACACCATCGCCTCCCGCAAGCTGAGTGACTCGGGTACAGGCACGACCCAATCTCCAGGGACGCGAACGATTTCGGACAGACCGCCGAAATGAGTCACCCCTAGCTCATAACCGGTAACCAGCACTGGCTGACCGGCAGTAAAGCGCGGATCATGACTTGTCATTACGATACCCGACAGATCGATTCCGGGGATGAATGGGTACGATTTAACGATGCCGCCGTTCGGTGCGCAAGCTAATGCATCTTTATAATTTAAGCTGGAATAAGCAACACGGATCGTTACACTGCCCTCCGGCAGATCGGACAAGCCGAGCTCCTGAACGGACACGTCCATTATATCGCCGTCTGACTTGCGCACGACTAATGCTCGAAAGCGCTCCGTCATATTTCTTCCTCCTTCTCATCGATGCAAGTTGTCGTTTTGAGTGATAGAGTCCTGATAACTATCATGTCCCTACTTCCGTCAGGTAAGTTTACTCTGTAATGTAAGCGGAGAGAAGCCGCGCCGTATTGATGACTGCCTTCTGATGGGTACGTTCCATCGCATGGGATGCATGCACGCCCGGTCCGATGAGCGCGGCGCGAATATTATGACCTCCCCGTAAAGCGGCGGAAGCATCCGAGCCGTAATGAGGATAAATGTCTACCGCATACTCGACGCCTTCCCGCTCGGCCAATGCGATCAATTGTCCGGTCATCATGTAATCGTAAGGACCGGAGGAATCTTTGGCACATATAGATACATCGGTCTCTTTACATGACAAATCGTCCCCCATTGCGCCCATATCGACGGCGATCATTTCCGTTATTTCCTGGGGAATGTATGATGCGCCGTGACCGATTTCCTCATAGTTCGTAATGAAAATGACGATATCGTGCAGCGGTTGCCAAGATGTGCGCTTTATGCTCTCCAATACGCCGAAGAGTGCTGCAACGCTCGCTTTGTCATCCAAGTGACGCGATTTGATCAAGCCGTTATGCAGATGGACTGGGCGCGCATCGAAGGACACGTAATCGCCCGTACGGATGCCAAGCGCTTCGGTATCCTGCTTGGAGTGGACAAGCTCATCGATGCGCACCATCATATTTTTCTCTTCACGCGCGTAGTCGCGTGCGTCGCTATATACGTGTACAGACGGGTGATTGGTCATAATTGTGCCAGTATAGACTCGTCCGTCCCGAATATGTATTTGGCAGTACTCGTTCTCCATTGAATGAGACATGTATCCGCCTAACGAAGTGAGTCGCAGCGTCCCGTCTGCGTTGATGGAACGGACCATTGCGCCAAGCGTATCCACATGCGCTGATAAGCCGATGACTTTCTCGGCATTGCCTTTTGCGCCGTTCACTTTGATCACGCCGCATCCTTTTTGCGTAAGCTCAAATGAATATCCGAGACGTTTCGCTTCTTCGCCAATTCGCTTCATTATGTGATGAGTATAGCCGGTTGGGCTTGGGGTCTGAAGCAGTTCCATTAAAAACGAAGTTACATAATTCTCATCTATCGCCGCATGAAACGGCTCCGATGTTATGACAGGTTGATTCATTATATAGCCTCCTCATCTTTGCATCCGTTTAATTCCATATAGATAGTGGTAGTTATGCTACTCGGCGTGCTTCCGATCAGCGGAAGCGTTGGAGGTATCGCTCAGATCCTCAGTGCCTTGCAAAGCTGGCTCTTCTACAGTGTCCGGAATGACATACCCCGTCGCGTCCATCACTTGAGCAAGCTGCTGTTCCAGCCCTTTCAGCTTCTTCTGGGATTTGTACTGCAAATAAATGCTGTAGGAACCCACAATGATGGCTCCTAATAGGGTGCAGCCAAGGATGAGCAAAATAAGAGGTACGTCAAATGTACCGAATAACAAATTGACTTGGACCGGATTGACGTTAATGACGGCGAAGATGGCCGTAATCAACGCGAAAAAGAGCCCTGCCAGCAAAGACCATTGAATACGCATCGAGTTATCCTCCTCATGGTTCTATATATCTACCTCTCAGTATAATGTTCGACCGCTTTCGTCACAAGTTGAATGCATTATCCAAAAATAAATTTAATTAAGGTGAAAATATTCAAAACGTTCTTGAAGCATGATATGCTCATAACAGGTGGGTTAATGTGGAAAAGGAGGATCGCGATGAAAAACATGAAAGCGGATGCAGTTGTTATCGGTGGGGGGCTTGGAGGTACGCTTGCAGCATGGACATTGGCAAAGCGGGGGTATCAAGTTGTGTTGACGGAAGAGACGGATTGGGTGGGCGGGCAGCTAACGAGTCAGGCCGTGCCGCCCGATGAGCATCCTTGGATAGAACAGACGGGATGTACAGGCTCCTATCGGGAATTCCGCCAACAGGTTCGACGATATTACCGCCAACGGGTGCAGCCTGATCAAGTGCGCGGCGAGGCGTACTTCGACGAACATTTCAATCCAGGCAATGCATGGGTCAGCCGTCTTAGTCATGAACCGAACGTAGCGCATGGCATTTTGCAGAAGTGGTTGCGGCCGTTTGTGGAGGAGGGGCGCCTTCATATTTTGTATGACACGATACCGATCCAGGCACAGGCGGAAGGAGATAAGGTGCAGCAAGTGACAGTCCGGCACTTGACGACGATTGCCGGGGATTACTTCGTGGATGCAACGGAATGCGGCGACTTGCTTCCGCTCACTGGCGTGGAGTATAATGTCGGGGCTGAGTCGCAGCAGAATACTGGAGAGCCGCATGCGCTCCTTGAAGCGAATCAAGAGGATACACAGGCGTTCACGGTCGTGATGGCGGTTGAGATGCTGCCGGAGCATGCAGCTCATCTCGCCCCTTCGATCCCACAACCAGAGATGTACGAGTTCTGGCGCAGCTTCTATCATGAGGGATCGCCCTATCCGCTGCTGAGCTGGTGGGATATGAAGCCGAACGCTGATGATGAATATCGCAGCTTTACATTCCTGCCAGGAAGCAGCGATCTGCCGCTGTGGACATATCGCCGTGTCGTGGATGCAGCCCAGTTCAAGGAAGGGGAGTCGGAGGGCGACATCTCGCTTATCAATTGGCCGCAGAACGATTACTCCTTAGCATCGATTATTGAAATGCCATATGAAGAACGGATGCAGCATGTAGAAATGGCAAAACAATTAAGCTTATCATTATTATATTGGCTGCAGACTGAAGCTCCTCGGGAGGACGGGGGAACGGGCTATCCTGGACTCCGGCTGTGCGGCAAAGCGGTCGGAACGGAGGACGGATTGGCGAAATCTCCATATATTCGTGAATCGAGACGAATTCAGGCGCTTTATACGATTACCGAAGCGGATGTAAATAAGGAATTGCGGCAAGACAAAGGCGAGGGAATACGCTGTTATGAGGATAGTGTCGGTGTAGGGCATTATTTCTTGGATTTACATATGACGGCCAAGAGCCGCCGCAGTATGTTCATTCCAGCCTATCCGTATGAGATTCCGCTCGGTGCGCTCATACCGAGGCGGGTCCAGAATGTGCTTCCCGCCAGCAAAAATATCGGTACAACACAAATTACGAATGGCTGCTACCGTCTCCACCCGACCGAATGGAACATTGGGGAGTCGGTCGGTCATCTCATTGCGTACGCTCTGGATCATGGCGTGACGCCTCGCGAGGTGCATGGTCATTCACTTCACCTGAAGGCTTATCAAAAAGAACTCGATGAGGCAGGGATTCAGCGCAGCTGGCCATTCGAGGGAATGAACTAGGGTGTCTCAACAGCAAGAAAGCGGTGCCCAGAGGGGCCCCGCTTTCTTATTCCATGGCATCTTATTTTGCAGCCATTTGCTCCATTTCTTCAATGAGCGATTCCAGAAGGCTCATGCCTTCCTCGATTGGAGTAGGCGTGGACATGTCTACTCCAGCTTTCTTCAAAATGTTGATGGAGTAGTCGCTGCCACCACTCTTCAGGAAGCCCAAGTAGCGTTCAACGGCCGGCTGGCCATCATCCAGTATTTGCTTGGCAAAGCTTTGTGCGGCAGAGAAGCCTGTCGCGTATTTGTACACATAGAAGCTAGTATAGAAGTGTGGAATGCGAGCCCATTCCATTTCGATATCTTTGTCAACGATCATGTCGTCTCCGTAATACTTTTTGTTCAGATCATAGTACACTTCGCACAGCAGCTGTGGAGTCAATGCTTCACCTTTCTCGGCGCGCTCGTGAATGATCATCTCGAACTCCGCGAACATCGTCTGACGGAACACCGTTGTACGGAATTGGTCGATGTAGTAGGCGAGCAGATACATCTTCTCTTTCTTATCGTTCGTCTTCTTCAGCATATAATCCATAAGCAGCGCCTCGTTCAATGTCGACGCCACTTCTGCCAAGAAAATCGTATATTGCGCATCACGATATGGCAGGTTGTTATCGGAATGATACGAATGCAGCGCGTGGCCCATTTCGTGGGTCAACGTGAACATGCTGTTCAAGTTATCCTTGTGATTCAACAGCACGTAAGGATGCGTGCCATATGCGCCCCAACTGTAAGCCCCTGTACGCTTTCCTTCGTTCTCGTACACATCGATCCAGCCATTATTGAAGCCTTCCTGCAGCGCCTCTAAATATTTCTCGCCAAGCGGCTTTAAGCTCTCTTTGACGGTTGCTTTTGCTTCGTCGAACGTGATGTTCATGTCGAACTCATCCACGACAGGAGCGAACAAATCGTACATATGCAGCTCATCAACATTCAGGAGCTGCTTGCGGAGCTTCATGTAGCGATGCATTAGCGGCAAGTGCTTATGAATCGTATTAATCAGGTTCGTATATACTTCCTTCGGAATGTTATCTCCGTAAAGGTACATTTCTAGTGTGGAAGGATATTTGCGTGCACGCGCGTAGAACAGATTCTTCGTCACGTTGGCATTCAGTGTCGCGGCAATCGTGTTGCGTTGGCCACGGTACGTGCCGTATACGGCTTCGAATGCTGCTTTGCGCACGTCGGCGTTGCGGCTTTCGAGAAATTGAATGTAACGTCCGTGCGTCAACTCTACTTCTTCGCCTTTTTCATTTTTGATCTTCGGAAACTTCATATCCGCATTGTTCAGCATGCTGTAGATGCTTTCAGGAGCTTTCGACATGCTTCCGACTTGAGCAAGCAACGCTTCCTCTTGCTTCGACAGCACATGGGCCTTCTGGCGCTTCATTTCTGTCAACGTAAAGCTGTAGCTTGCAAGCGCAGGATCCGCAATCAGCTTATCGAGCTGCTCATCAGAGAGAGCTAGAATCTCCGGAGTCATAAAGGAGAGCGCTTCTCCTACTGTAACTGTCAGTTGCTTCGACTTCTCAGACAGCGATTGATATTGTGGTTCAGCAGTATCTTCGTGATGGCGCATATTGGCATATACGTATAAGCGTTCAGTATGTAAGGAAATATCATCTTCCAGTTCGAAGCAAGCGCTCAACGTCTTAGCGTCGCTTAGCTTGCCATGGTATTGCTTCATCTTCTCCAACAATTGAAGCACGAGCTCGTACTCTCGCTCCCATTCTGCCTTGGAGCCGAATAGATCCTCCAGCTTCCAACGGTCCTCTTGCGGTACTTCCGAGCGTTTCATTACTTGTTGCATATGTACCCTCCTCATGAAATGTTCTTGAAATCGCGGTTGCCAAGCTGAATCGGCTGCTTGAGCCGGCAATGCTGGAGCAGGGATTAGCGTGACACCTAATAAAGATCCTACGACGAGTAAGATTATAGCGCGGCGCTGTGCGGTCATATCTATCCTCCTGTCGTTCAGGCGAGACTTGAATCTGAAGGCTAGTATGACCGAAGTGCCGTAAAACTATTGAAAGAGGTTGTTCAAAAAGCTCCCTTATTGATCACGAAGCATCCCAAGATGTGATTCGACATCGAATCTTGTCTTAGGTGCCCAGCGTGACAGACGAGTACACAATCAGGAAAAAAGCGAATGCGATTAAGAGAAGCGCCACAAGAGCCATCGGTCGGCGCATCGGAGCAGGCACGGTTTCTTTTTTCCATATCAGGACGGCTCCGAGTGAGAAAGCCAAAATAATGAAGATTAGGTTCGTTGACGAATTCATGGATTACCTGCCTTTACACTTGCTTGAAAGCGTCCATAATCTGATTCCATTCTTCTTCCTTGCCGACATAGTCTTCTTTAGGGAAGCGCTGCTTGGCCCAATGCATAAGTGCCGGGCGGCTTAAAAAGTTGTGGCATTCTTCGCCCCATTGGTCTGATATTTCTCGCAATATGATATAGCGGCCCTGCACTTCAACCGTCATCATATTCCAATTGTCCGTCTTGTAAATGACATGCTTTTTTATCATATAAAAACCCCGTTTCCATGGTGCAGGACACCGTGAATCTTGCGTACTGTCTCACTGAGACAGTCTTATCGATCATGATAACCCAGCCCATACTTGAAATCAAATAATTGTTCAATAAAAAAAGTTGCGTTCTCAAATGTCCTCAATTATAATGTAAATATTCGCCTGTAAGGGTGGATTATGTGAGGAGGTTTTTAACTTGAAAGGTATTGTAAAATGGTTTAACGCAGAGAAAGGCTACGGATTTATTCAAGTGGAGAACGGTGAAGATGTATTCGTTCACTATTCCGCAATCCAAGGCGACGGATTCAAAGCTTTGGACGAAGGTCAAGAGGTTGAATTCGAAATTACCCAAGGAAACCGTGGTCCACAAGCTGCTAATGTCATTAAATTATAATGAGATTACCCGGCTAGGGGATCGTCATCTATAAATAGTGTACAATAGCAAAGCCAAGCAGCCTTGTTCCGTTCATTCGGCGAGGCTGCTTTTTTGCTGTTTATTTTTAGAAGCACAGTGAGGCGCGGTCAACCGGGCCTCACTGTGCTTCTGATGATGTCTCAGCTACTCAGCCGCTGGACATGTCTGGCGAGCCAGTTGCCCCGGTGACACGCCGTCCCGGCTGAAAGGGACAAGACGAACCTTGAATGATATCGGTTCGCACTTCAGCTCGTGCTGCGGCAGTGCTTTCGGACCGCAGCTGTTGCTGCCAAGCCCATGCTGCGCCTTATCGAGATGCACGATGATCTCATTTCTTGGCAGCAGGTCCGCATGATGCGCCGCACGCTCAAGGTCTTGTACGGCGTAACGATGCGCACTGAAGTCGAATAGTGTGTCGCTATGGGCCAGCAGGCCAAACCCGCGCTGATTCGTGAAGGCAACCCAGCGTGTATCCGTACGGTTCCCATTCTCTTGCGGCTTTTCGTAGGCGACCATCAGATCATCCACATTCGCATCGTACCAGCCTATGGCAGCAGCCTGCTTGCTGTCAATGTAGCTCTCGCCGGGACCGCGTCCATACCACGAGCAGTGACTCAACGTGTGCGGAAGGCTAAGTTCATAGCCAAAGCGCGGCAGCACATCTGGATGCTCGCCTTCTGGTACAGCACGAACCTGTAAAGTAAGCGAGCCGTCATGATGTATTGTAATCCGGTGATGGCAGCGAATTCCCCATTTGACAGTCGGGGCACTCATCCGAATGTTGACATTCAAATGAATCAAGCCTTGTACTGCTTCCGATGAATTGACTTGAATGGATTCAAGCCGTTCTGTCATCTGGTGCAAGCCGAAGCGGCGCCAATCCTTGACTGTATAGCGATCGTTGTCAATAACTGCACGCCATAATTGGATGTGAGGGCTTCCTGCTAGAAGATCGATGCCTTGCGATTGCCATGTCACGATGGCGCCATTACGGCGATCGATGCGAATCGTAAAATCGCGGCCTAACACGACGAATATATTTCCGACCTCTTGCACTTCGAGCGGCGCTATGGCACTACACGCGGTGGAGGAGGGAGCTGCATCAATGGCAGCATCGGCTTCGGTAATGCCGTTCTCCGCGCTGCTCTTACCGCTGCATGGTTCGATCTGGAACTGGGCCCAAGCCAACTCATGTCCGGACTGCGCCCAATCTTCGCTGCGGCACGTGCGGAACGACAGCCGCAGCCATACGTCTTTGCCGTGTAATCGATGAGCGGAGCTGCCCAGCACCTGCCATGCGTCCCACGTCCAAGGCTCGCTTTCGCGCGGCGCTACATCTGGCACATCGAACGGGCCTCTTGCGACAACTGCTCCGTCTGCCACAATCGTATACACTCCGGCAAGCGCAGAGAGCGGGATGAAGTCGAATCGGTTCTCGATCACAAATTGCCCTGCAGCGATATCTGATACGTAGACTTTCACCGGCTCAATCGCCTTCTTATATTCATGCAGTGCAGGCCATGGCTTGCGATCGCCATCGACCAAGCCGTTCAGGCAGAAGTTGCCGTCGTGCACCACTTCGCCAAATTCACCGCCGTACGCCATGAAGGAACGGCCGTCTTCCCGAATTTGCCGTATGCCTTGGTCCACCCAATCCCATACGAATGCTCCTTGCAGCTTCGGATACCGATAGAACAATTCGACATACTCCGTGAACCCGCCTGGACCGTTGCCCATGGCATGGGCGAATTCGCATAGGATGAACGGACGCTGGTCGCCATTCTGCGCAATGGTCTCCACTTCATCGACCGCCGTATACATTCTTGAGACGATATCGAGGCCGAGTATATCCTCCCAGTCTCCTTCATAATGCACGACGCGGGTCGGATCGTATCCGCTTGCCCATTCCGCCATCGCGGCATGATTCGGACCGCAGCCTGATTCGTTGCCGAGCGACCACATGATGACGCTTGCAAAGTTTTTGTCCCGCATGACCATGCGCTGCATACGTTCGACATACGCTTGCCGCCAGCTCGGCTCATTGCTGAGCTGTGCCCAGTATCCGACAGGTTGGAACCCATGCGTTTCCAGATCGGCTTCGTCGATCACATAGAGCCCCGCCTGATCACAGAGCTCATAGAAGCGCGGATCGTTCGGATAGTGCGCTGTCCGGACCGCATTAATATTGAACGACTTCATAACGCGGATATCTTTCATCATCGTCGCCAACGGGATGGCCCGGCCGAGGTCAGGATGAAACTCGTGGCGGTTGACCCCTTTCAACATAATGGCTTTCCCGTTAACAAGCAGGTTCCCATCCGTTATCTTCACTTCACGGAATCCGACTCTCTGGGCGGTGATTTGCTGAATCTCGCCGTGTTCATCCCGAAGTTCGAGCAGCAGGTGATACAGATACGGAGTCTCGGCCGTCCATAGCTGCGGCGCTTCGATTTCAACAGCAAAGTTGACTGTGCTTGCAGTGCCAGCGGTAATGGCGGTAATGGCAGTTGACGACGCACGGGCGACAGGCTGCAGATCAGCATCCAGCAACGTAAGCAGCAGTTGGTTGTTGGCAGAAGACACTGTGCGATCATTGCGCAGGGAAGCATCTACCTCAAGCACGGCCCGCCGGTAATTGTCTGACAGCGGTGTCCGTACCGTGAAATCCCACAAGTGTGTGCCTGGAAAAGCAAGCAAGTACACATCGCGGAATATGCCGCTTAGCCACCACATATCCTGATCTTCCAAGTAGGTGCCGTCACACCATTGGTACACTTGTACGGCAATATGGTTTCTGCCCGGACGAACAAGCGCAGTAATATCGAATTCGGCGGGGATGCGGCTGCCTTGGCTATAACCGGCATGTTCTCCGTTAACCCACACGTGGAATGCGCTGTCGACCCCTTCAAAGCGCAGGACGATCCGTTTGTCGGACCACTGCTCGTCTATCCAGAAGGTACGGCGGTAGGATCCGGTCGGGTTATGATCAGGCACATACGGCGGATCGACGGGAAACGGATACAGCACATTGGTATATTCCGGCTTGCCGTAGCCCTCCATCTGCCAATTCGAAGGCACCGGGATGCGTTCCCATGAGATGTCATCGTAATCGAGCTCGAAAAAGTGCTGCGGTGCGTCTCCCGGGCACTCTGCATAGTGGAACTTCCATTCGCCATTAAGCAGCTGAAAGCAAGGGGAAGCTCCGCGTTCATATGTGAGCGCTTCAGTCGCATTCTCATGCGGGATAAAGTAAGCACGGGGCTCCAAGCGATTCAGATGCAGCACAGTTTCGTCTTGCCAAATCGGTGCGGCCGAAGATGGTTGTGCAGGATGTGCGTTCGAATGAGAGGTAGTCATCTTCATCTTCCTTTCCTATGAACGTGTCATTTTAATAGATACGGGCACAGATATATAACGATTTGAACATGATTTTGTATCTATTCATATGATAGGACGGGATTCTGATGCTTTTCAATCTAACGATTTTATAGTACATATAAGGATATGAAACAAATGCAACTGGAATGTTGACGGCGAAGGAAAGGGGCGATACCCATGGACAGCTTGCACTTCCCTATGCTTACCGACAAGGAGCGAACATTGCCGCTCATCGTCACTACGGTTGGGAGCTGGAGTCATCAGACCGAAATTGATCGGCCGCATGGCTATCCTGATTACCAATGGCTGCAATGCACTTCCGGCAGGGGAATATTCCGTTGGGAAGGGCACGAGGAGACAATTGAGATAAGTTCGGGGCAAGGCGTCCTCCTGTTTCCCGATGTTCCGCATGAATACAAGCCCGTGGAAGAACCGTGGGGAATATATTGGTTCGGCTTTCAAGGTGCACTGGCGCAAGAACTGCTGTGTACGGTGAACATCCGCCAATCGTTGCATATGACGTTGAGATCGCCCGATATTACAATGGATCCGATCCGGCGCGCACTTGCGCTGCTAAGCGATTCTGCTTACGGTCAAGGGACTGTATTATCTTCGCTCGCGTATGAGCTGGTAATGGCATGGGGGCGATGCGGTTGGGCGGATACCGGTAAAGCTGGACGACAGCCGAAGCAGGGGATCGAATCGCTAGCCCCTTTGTTAGACTGGATTCATGAACATTATATGAAGGAAGTGACGTTGCAGCAGATGGCGGATCGAATCAATATCTCTCCGCAGTATGTATGCACGTTATTTCGCCGCTCGATGGGGTTTCGCCCCCTTCAATATGTGAACCGGCTTCGTATCCGCAAATCAATGCAATTGTTAATGAGCCAGCCTGAACTGTTCGTCAGTGAAATCGGCAATGAGGTCGGATTTCAGCATGCCAGCTATTTTATTCAACGTTTCAAGCAGCAGGAAGGAATGACGCCCGCTCAATTCCGCCAGCTTCATGGAGGAATTGCGGCAAGGGAGGAATCGTTGGAGTGATGTCACTTCCCTTCTTTTTGACCGGAAAGCGGACCAAGTGAAGAACAACCAGTGGGTGGAGGCGAGAATGCGGAGAAGCTGATGAAAATGATGGATTCTTTCGAAGATAATGACGATGTGCGGCAAGTTGTAATTATAGACAAGCCCCTCTGCTCTTTCCTGCTGGAAAGGAAGAAGGGGCTTGTGTCGTGAGTGGGATAAGTTCCCGTACTCGCGCGTGTCCAAATGGGGCTTCTTTATTCGATAATACGTAAAATGTCTTCTACCGGCCTGCGGGGCAGCTTCGCTGGCGTATCCGAAGGGTATCCGAGCGCAAGCACCATGTTAACCTGACGATCTTCAGGAATGTCCAGCAGATCCTTGATTTGTTGGTCAGCCAAGAGCACGGGACCGGTCATCGGACAGGTCGCCAAACCGCGGGCATGCGCTGCGAGCATGAAGTTCTGAATCGCCAAGCAGCTGCTCTTGATGCCTTCCTCATCCCACACCGTGGGTGGCACGAGCCCAATCGGGTCGAAGATGCGCTCGCGGAATTTGGACGTATACGGGGACGCCAGACATATAATAAGCGCAGGCGCATTGGAAAAAGCGGTTGCGTACGGGCCGAACGATTTGACGAGCAATCGAGCTTCCTTCGCTAAGCCTTGGGCTTCTGCCTGCTTCGCGCGTGTATGCAGGGCATCCCATGTAAGCTGTTCGATCCGAGCGATCAATTCGGGGTTCAAGATCGCGATGAATTCCCATGTCTGAGAGTTCGTGTCGCTCGGCGCATATCGCGCACAATCGATCAGCTCCCTCACATCTTCCACCGTTACTGGACGGTCCTCATAACGTCGCACGCTGCGGCGTTCATGAATGACTTCTTTCATGATTTCATACGTTGTCATATCTGATCCCTCCGCCGAGGTTGCCCTTAGGCAGCCTAAGCTATCGTAAAATGATGGTTTGTACAATTGCAGACTGCAAATAATTAAGATTAAGACCTTGTACTAAGACCTACCCTTATTATACGGCACGGATGGAAAATTGCAACGAAACCGTGTTGAGCTTGGAAGCATGATTAATGTTCCCGTATCGAATTCATTCAACGTCTGCGTCGAATTGGCCAACGCGATCCCGTTTCTGCATAATGCGATTGAAGCGCAAGCATCATGAACCCGAGACAAGCGGCGAATGCGAATATCGCACCGACGTGATAGACGGTATCTTTGCCGTATGCTTCCAGCAGCACGCCGCCAAGCGTTCCGCTCAACAACCCGGCGATGCTCGACCAGACGATCGTATAGAGCGCTAGCCCTGTCGAACGGTATTCGTCTGGAATGATGCGGCTAATATAGCGTACGGCTACAAAATAAAATATGCCGAACGAAATGCTGTGCATTATCTGGGTGGAGACAATCCACACCGGGTTCTGCATATACGCAACGAGAAGCAATCGGATAGCGTAAGTTAATCCGGAGAAGGCAAGCAGCGGCAGCTCCTTGAACTTGTCCCCGAACGCATTTAATAGGAAGAAGATGGGGATTTCACTCAACGCAGAAAGCATCCATGCCCAGCCGATCAATGATTCATCTGCTCCTAATTGGGAGAGCGATAAGCCAAGAAATGCTTCGTTCAGACGATGCGCTATTGCAAGCAGCAGTACAAACAGAAAGAACAGCAAGACTTCCCGTTGTTTCAAAACAGCCCATAACCCTGAAAACTCCATTTTCTTCAACGTAGCGCGTTTATCGGTCAAGAAGAAGGCCAGCACAAGGGAAAGGATGCCTAACATTACGACGACCCATACGCTATAATGAGCGCCTACAGAACGCAGCACCATGCCGAAGATGATCGCTGATACGGCAAAGCCGATAGAACCGAAGACACGGATCCCGATGAAGCTCTTGCCTTGAGATTGGGCCGTAATAATTGCGAAGCTGTCGCTTAGCGGGTAAATCGGAAAGTAAAAGAAGTAAAAGCAAATCAACATGGCAACAACCGCGCCAAAGGAAGTGAATTGGCTCAATACGACAGACAGCACAATTTGAGCTGCGAGCAGCACGATAAGCACTTTTTTTACGGTACCGAGCTTGTCGCTTGTTACGCCCCAGAACAGGTTGGATACAATGGATACGAGTGGCCCGATGGAATAGAGCATTCCAATCTGCACGCTCGAAAAGCCAAGCGCTTTGTAGTACAGCGGAAAATAGGAGACGACTACCGAGGTCGTCATAAATATCGTAAATGTAAAAGCGCGCAGCCAATGCGCTTCATTATTTCTCTGCGCTGTGTGTAGCATTGTGAGCTCCTCCTATGCAGTCTTGACCAGCTGGTATGAAATGATGATTTCGTAAAAGTTCGTGATCAATAGGTGACTTTTTGAACAACCTCTAAAAAGATTACGGTCTAGTATAGCATGCTTCTGGCAGGAGGTAAGCTTCTTTCCTTGAATAATAAGGGACAAGATTCATGTTATAATAAGTTTACTTATTCCTGTTGAGGTTATTTAGTTGTCATGAACGGCACGCTGATCCGTGTGAGCAGCGTGCGCGATGTCGTTTACTTTATCCATGGTCAATGATACATTACTGCTAAGTTTGCTCTAACCTGGCATCGTTCAGGCACATCTTACCGACATATCCACGAATCGGGTCAGCGTCAGCTGGTCCTTCATTTTAAGAGAGAGGGTTGTCAGCATGGGGAGTTTTGTATTTGAACGGGACGGCCGGTTAGGCATACAAGTACCGGTTCTGCATGTCGCTTGGGAATCGCTCCATTGGGATGAACGATCGGCTATTTTGGCAAAATGGGAAGAGATTCGAGGGTTGATACCGGATCGGATAAAAGCGCTGGAGCGGGATATCATAGGCAAGCAGAACGCTCTGTATGACGAGGAGCAATTCGAAGTCTCCTGCCGTCTCAATTCGGAGATTGCCGAGCTGGCCAGCATCATCAACGATTTGCATCTGTGGTACAACAGCCATCAAGAGATGGATGCCAAAATCCACCACTAATATAGAAGCCATCAGAAGGTTTGTGCAAACTGTCACTTCGTAATATAATAGTTGTGGCTAAAATGAGTGCATTCACAGCTAGACCGATGGAGAACGGAGGTTATCCTTGAACCAGCAAAGCCAACGTCGTACATCTGCTCCGAAAGAACCGATCGGGCTCATGTACCGCGTATATAAATACATACTGCCGGAAGTTCGTTCCGCATTGTCGGCATGGCAGAAGCGGGCGGAACTTATACCGAATGAGGAATTGCGCAAGCAGGCGCTGGCGAGCATTGCTAGCAAGCAATTTCACTGTGAAGGCGGTGCGGTGTATGCTGCAGCTCGGTTAGAGGTGCGTGATGTGTTAATTCCGCTCATTGTAGCATTTCAGACTATTAGCGATTATTTGGACAATTTATGTGATCGCAGCACCTCTATGGATCCGGATGATTTTCGATTGCTGCACCAGTCAATGCTGGATGCGGTTCAGCCGGAGGAGCCGCTTAAGGATTATTATGCGTTAAGAGAAGATAAGGACGATGGCGGCTACTTGCATGCGTTAGTGGAACAATGCCGTGCCAGTATTGCAAGATTGCCGGGATATTCAACCGCACAGTCAAGTATTGTGCGTCTCGTCGGGCTTTATACTGACCTGCAAGTCTATAAGCATATTCATCCAGACAAGCGGGAAGACGCGCTGCTCACGTGGTGGCAATCCTACGAGGCTGAATATCCAGAACTGGCATGGAATGAGTTCGCGGCGGCAACAGGGTCCACACTCGGTGTGTTTCAGTTGTTTTTAGCTGCGGCGGACGAGCATTTGACGAGTCGAGAAGTGGAGCAAATTCGCGAGGCCTATTTTCCATACGTATGCGGATTGCATATTCTGCTTGATTACTTGATTGACCAAGAAGAAGACAGAGTCGGCGGGGATTTGAACTTCTGCAATTATTACGATGGGCAGGGCAAGGTAGTGGAGCGGATCGGCCATATTGCAGAAATTGCTACGGTGCGAATTAGTTCACTGCCGGAAGGACGCTTTCATCGTATGATCATCGAAGGGCTCCTTGCTCTATATTTATCCGACTCAAAAGTGAGAGAACAAGAAGAAGTGAAAAACGTATCCAAGCGATTAATGAGAAATAGTCCGTTGATGCGATTGTTTTTTTGGCTGAACAGCCGCTGGATACGTAAACATATGTATTGAGGATTAGAGGGAGGAAACAACATGACTGCTGTAAAAAAGATTGCCGTATTGACAAGCGGCGGAGACTCTCAAGGAATGAATGCTGCTATCCGTGCGGTGGTTCGCACGGCACTGTACAATGGAATTGAAGTGTATGGAGTTCAACGCGGTTATCAAGGGCTTATCAATCAAGATATTCGCCCAATGGATATTCGCAGCGTCGGTGATATTATCCAACGCGGCGGAACGATATTGCAATCGGCACGCTGCCAAGAGTTCAGAACGGCGGAAGGCCAGCAAAAAGGCGCGGAAATTTTGCGTGCTCACGGCATCGACGGCCTTATCGTCATCGGTGGAGACGGTTCCTACCAAGGCGCTAACAAATTGAGCAAGCTCGGCATTAAGACAATGGGGCTGCCAGGTACGATTGATAATGATATTTCCTTCACGGACTACACAATCGGCTTCGATACAGCGGTTAGCGTTGTCGTCGATGCGGTCAACAAGCTTCGCGATACGATGAGCTCGCACGAACGCTCTTCCGTCGTGGAAGTGATGGGACGCCATTGCGGCGATATCGCGCTGTATGCCGGGCTGGCAAGCGGTGCGGAGTCGATTCTTGTGCCGGAAGTGGCATTCAGTATCGATGAAGTGGCGCAGCGCATGAAGGAGAACTTCGAATGCGGCAAACGCCACAGCATCGTCATTGTGGCCGAAGGTGTAGGTCGTGGAGAAGATGTCGCGCAAGGCATTATTGAACGCTGCCCGACTGTCGAACCGCGCGTAACGGTTCTCGGACATATTCAACGCGGCGGCGCGCCTACTGCGGTTGACCGCATTTTGGCAAGCCGTCTCGGCGACTTCGCGGTTCGTAAGCTGATGGAAGGCGAGTCTGGCAAAGGCTGCGGTATTATCAAAGGAGAGCTTGTGGCGACGGATATCGATCTGGTCGTCAACACGAAGAAGGAATTCAACATGGGGCTATACGATCTGGCTACCCGCCTCTCTCAGTAAGTGAAGCGGGCTTGCCGGCAACTCGGACAAGCGCTGTGAGAGCCCGGCTGACTGCATGAATGCGGTTGGCCGGGCTTTTGTTGTGTCGTGCAGTGGTAATGATTGGATTCTGCCCAATGATTTGGCGGTTTGGGCGCGATTGCATGTTAATCGATTGGAAATGATCCAGCAGAATCTTGCTTAAACGGCGCTGTACAGTGGGAATCCCGGTTTTGATTGGAAGATTTCCAACGGAAAGGCGATCTTGCCCTGAAACCCTGGCAGAAGACTGTATATTTTCCAATGGAACGAACGGTGACTGAAGTAAGAATCAAGGGACAAGGTATGCTGTTTGTCTGCTTTGCATCAAATGGTATGTTTCCCCCTATCATCCTTTGATTCACTCTCCCAATGATTCAGATACTGCCAGAAAAACGTTGTATAGCAAGCTTAACCTCCGTGACTCCCACATTCTGTACCCGAAGTCGTAACACGAGAGCGGTTACGGGCTTTTTGCTGTGCCGTTATTAGGTGGCGACTGAAGAGAGAAGCAAGAGGCATGAGGAAATGGTCCGCTGTTTGCCTGCATCATCAAATGGTATGTTTCCCCCTATCATCCTTTGCTTTACTCTCCCAATGGTTCAGATACTGCGAAAAAATCGTGTACACGCAAATAATACCCCCGTGGAACCCACATTCTGTACCTGAAAGTAGTTAACATGGAGTGAAGAGAAGAGGAACATCGAGGGTGATAGTGGCCTTGCGCTGGAATGGTGCGCTCGATTTGTATGGTCTCTTTACACCATGATGGTGTACTAGCTCTGGAGTAAATGTCCTTACAGTTATGGTACTTGCTCTGAATGGTGTCTTGCACTGGAAGGTTTGACGGGCGGCAGAAGCCAATGGCAGGCTGGTTCATATCCAGAGGGGATGTCGCTTCCACATAGTGAGATTCAAGTTCCTGGGGAAGAGGCTGAATTGGGATGCCTCAACTCAAAGGCGATCATCAGGTCTCTACGAGGCCCCCCCTCTACCTCTAATTATTTCATTTCAGCATTAATAGGATTGCTTGATAGCCCGGACTGCTACGAAGTTTTTGAATGCTGTGGAGTAATCTCCCCCTCATAGTAAAATGTTATCCCTTTAACAACAGCTTGTATTCTAAGTAAATTAGTTGTGTTATCAACTTTGTTTCAACATTCGGAAACGCTTCTAACCGCAGCCCTCTTCACGCACTCTCCCTTACTTCTCTTATTTGCAGCTTCTATCGTAACGTACGCCTTTTATTTTAAGCGGTTTTCCTTTTACTCTCATTGCAAGGAGGTGATGCCAAGCATCCAATCTCTGTTTTTGCCTGTGCAGCCAGTTCGGCGGCAATCAGCCGACTTATGGTCTGTATTGGTGAACAAGTTATTTTACTTATAGAAGAGGAGGAATTGATGAATGCATTTGCAGATGGCTGTGGTGCGTAAGTTCACTACTATTGCGCTTGCAGTAATGATGTTGTTTACACCGTTTACGGCAATGGATTCGGGAATCGTCAAAGCGGAGGAGGCCGCTGCAGGGGCGGGGTATAAGGTCGTTGGCTACTATCCTTCCTGGGGGGCATACGGCCGCAATTATCAAGTCAGCGATATGGATGTGTCCAAGGTGACGCACGTTAACTATGCGTTCGCGGATATTTGCTGGAATGGAATTCACGGCAACCCAGAGCCGACGGGACCGAATCCGCAAACGTGGACGTGCCAGGATGCGAATGGAACTATAAATGTTCCGAACGGCACTATCGTCCTGGGCGATCCGTGGATCGATGTTCAGAAGAACTATCCCGGCGATACGTGGGATGAGCCAATACGGGGAAACATCAAGCAGTTGAACAAATTAAAGCTAACGAATCCCCACTTGAAAACGATCATTTCAGTTGGCGGCTGGTCATGGTCCAACCGTTTCTCCGACGTGGCGGCGAGTGCGGCTGCGCGTGAGACTTTTGCTAACTCGGCCGTTGATTTCCTGCGAAAATATCAATTCGACGGTGTCGATCTTGATTGGGAGTATCCGGTTGGCGGCGGTTTGAAGGGCAACAGCGCCCGCCCAGAGGACAAACACAATTATACGCTGCTGCTGCAGGCGATCCGCGATAAGCTGGATGCGGCCGGAGCGGTCGATGGCAAAACCTATTTGCTAACGATTGCATCCGGAGCGAGTCCGACATATGCCAACAACACGGAGCTCGGCGAAATCGCCAAAGTCGTCGACTGGATTAACATCATGACGTATGACTTCAACGGCGGCTGGCAAACCATCAGCGCGCATAATTCACCGCTCTACTACGATCCGGCGGCTGCGTCGACAGGTGTCCCGGCAGCAGCCGAGTTCAATATTGAAGCTGGTGTGCAGGGACATATCAATGCTGGCGTTCCAGCTGGGAAAATCGTGCTGGGCACCCCGTTCTACGGCCGCGGCTGGGGCGGATGCGCAAATACGGGCAATGGGCAATATCAGCAATGTGCAGGTGCGCCAAATGTAGGGACATGGGAGAAGGGCGTCTTCGACTATAGCGACTTGGAGAGCAATTATATTAATCGTAACGGTTATACACGCTATTGGAACGACGTTGCCAAAGTCCCTTATTTGTATAATTCTTCGAATGGTATCTTCATTACGTATGATGACGTCGAATCGTTCGGACATAAAACAGCGTTCATCAAGTCGAAGCAGCTGGGCGGCGCCATGTTCTGGGATTACAGCAGCGATCGCAAAAAGGTGCTGCTGAACAAATTGACCAGCGATCTGCAAAGCGGAAACCCAGGTGGCGGCAACGACACGACACCGCCAAGCGCGCCGACGAATGTAATCGTGACCGCAAAAACCGCTACGAGCGTGAGTCTGAGTTGGACGGCATCCACGGATAACGTTGGAGTTACGGGATATACGATAACTTACTCATCCGGCAGCAAGAATACACCGGGCACGACCGCAACCATTACTGGACTGACGTCGGGCACGGCGTATACATTCACCATTACTGCAAGAGATGCGGCCGGCAACGTCTCGCCCGGAACGAGCATACAAGTGACGACCGATTCGGGTGGCGGAACGCCCTGCTCCGCTCCGAGCTGGGGGGAAAACACCGTCTATACGGGCGGGCAGCGCGTATCTTACAGCGGGAAAATATATGAAGCCAAGTGGTGGACCCAGGGCGATCGACCGGATCAAAGCGGCGAGTGGGGTGTATGGAAAGTAATCGGTGATTGCGCCGCTGCTGCCTCTGAAGTTACTGTAGACGATACCGGGGGCGGCAATGCGCCGCCTGCGGCCATTGAACCGACTGAATCGGAATCGGAAGCGGAACAGCATTCCGCTCCGCTTCCGGCAGACAAAAAAATAATCGTCGGCTATTGGCACAACTTCGACAACGGTTCTGGCTTCATCCGCCTGCGTGACGTGTCGCCTAATTTTGACGTTATCAACGTGGCGTTCGCGGAGCCGGCCAACGGGCCAAAAGGCGGCTCAATAGGCTTTACGCCTTACAATTACACGGACTCTGATTTCAAGGCGGACGTGAAATACTTACAGAGCCAAGGCAAAAAAGTAATCATCTCGATTGGCGGGGCGAATGGTCAGGTGCAGTTGGAGACGGATCAGGCGCGCAATAACTTTGTCACATCGATGAAAAGCATTATTTCCACTTACCGCTTTGACGGGTTGGACATCGACTTCGAAGGCCACTCTCTCTATTTGAACCCGGGCGATTCCGATTTCCGTCATCCGACGACACCCGTCATTACCAATCTGATTGCAGCCGTGCGTGACTTGCATAGTCACTTCGGCGATTCGTTCATGGTGACGATGGCTCCGGAAACGTTCTTCGTGCAGGTAGGCTATAGCTTCTACGGCGGGAACGCAACGGGCGCAGATAATCGGGCAGGCGCTTATTTGCCGGTCATTGAGGGATTGCGCGACATACTGGATTGGGTGCAGGTGCAGCATTACAATTCGGGCTCTATTACGGCGCTCGATGATACGTATTATGCAATGGGCGATGCTGATTTTCATGTGGCGATGGTTGATATGGTGCTGACAGGATTCCCGGTGGCGAAAAAACAGGATCGTTTTTTTGCGCCGCTTCGACCGGATCAAATAGTCATCGGACTCCCTGCGAATGTGAATTCAGGCGGCGGATTTACGCCGGTGTCCGAAGTCCATAAGGCGCTTGATTACGCAATGAAGGGACAATCGTTCGGAGGACGCTACAAGCTGCGCAACGCAGCGGGGTATCCTGGATTAAGAGGTTTGATGACTTGGTCCATCAATTGGGACCGCTTCAATAAGTTCGAGTTTTCCGAGAAGCACCGGGCGTATCTGGATGGAACGAAGCCAAACCCGCCAATTCCGCCGGCGCCAGGGCATCTGCGCGCTGCCAAGGTAACGGCGAACAGCGTGTCGCTTGAGTGGGATGCATCGACGAAAGCAGTGACCTACGAGGTGTACAACGGCGGAAGCTATTTGACGTCCGTTCAGCCGACACATCATGTCGTCGCAGAGCTAACTCCAGGCAAGACATATACGTTTACGGTTAAAGCCAAGAATGCAGCAGGTCTTTTGTCGGATTCGAGCAATGCAGTGACGGTCACAACGGCGGCAGATGCTGACAACACGCCTCCAACCGCGCCCTCGCAATTGCAGGTGACGGGGAAATCATCGACCAGCGTGAGCTTGAGCTGGACTGCCTCCACCGATAACGTCGGGGTCGTTGCTTATACCGCAGCGTACGGCTCCAAAAGCGCAAAAGTGACCGTTCCATCTGCGGACATCACGGGATTGAACCCGAATACGGCGTATCATTTCACCGTGACTGCGTATGATGCCGCAGGCAACGTATCGGAAGGCGCGTCCATCGAGGTGACGACGGATGAACAGTCCGGACCGGAAGCTTGGTCAGCAGGAACCGCCTATCAATTGAATGATGAAGTGACCCACAACGGCACAGTGTATAAATGTGTGCAAAGCCATACCTCGCTGCAAGGCTGGGAGCCGCCGAACGTGCCGGCGCTGTGGAAGCTCAAATAGCAGCGCAGCGTAAGCAGGGCGGTCTGATGATACGCGGCCGTCTATAAAAGTCCATAACAAAGTCTCCGGCCCTGCTGATGGCAGCAGGTACTCCGGAGACTTCTATATCGTTATCTCTGCAAAGTTGGATTACATCGAAGCGAATGCCAAAACGCACGAACAGAGCAACAACGGAATCGAGAACAAATAAAATAATTTGTTTGACCATTTACTTTTGCCGAGCTGAGCGGTGTATTCATGCAATTCAATCTTTTTCTGATGATGCTGCTCTGATGTGCCTCCTGCGGCATTGAGGGCGTCATCCTGCTTGTCGGCCTGTCTTTTTCGGTACAGATGGTAGCTTAAAGTCTTGAAAAACCCGATATTTCTCACATAACTGAACAACGCAATAAATAAATAGATAAGTCCGCTAATAAAAAACGAATTCGATAGATTTAGAATAATCGGGGCGTGGCTGTTATAAGCCGTATAAGCAACTGTAAACAAAACGGTAATGAGCAATAGACGTTTCATTTTCCGGCTCCTCTATCGGCACTTGGTTCTCGCTCTATCGATGATGTCACATCTTTAGATTGTCGTGGCGAATAAGCGCTTATTTTTTTGATACATTTCGAATACATTCGCCAAATAGATACAATATTCCTGCCAGACCTCATATTTAGGAATATCCCCCTGCCTGCACACATATTTATATCTTGACTACTATTAGGGACTTTGATAGGATTTTAATAATTGCGTTCCAAATATTCCCTCAAGAGAATACTTCATGAGACTTGCAATGGCTTGTTTTCGACAGTTTTCTCCCACTTCTCAGCTATTGACCTATCATCTCAACTAGACAATTAACATGATGGCTACAGATTGGCATCAACTGACGCATTTTGACGATTATTAACACCTTGTCAATTTATGCGATTGTCCGTATGTTCATTTCCATTGTTACTCACACAAATTTACATAAAATAACAATATTATCAGGAGGGGATATTTATGAAGCAGCCAAAAAAACCGTTCTTGGTTATTTTGGCCATGATGATGGTGCTGACGTTTACCGGTTGCACCAGCGGAAATGGAAATAACGCCAACCAAGAAAGCAAGGAGGACAAGGATAAGGTTGTTACCGAACAAAAGCAGCCTTCGGACAAGCCAACCGTAGTAAGATTTTCGGGGATGTCCGCAGAGACGTTCAACCAACATACGAGTGAAAGCGCTGAAACGTCCATATTACTAGAATATATAAATGGGAATTTGTTAGATCTCATTTACGATGAGACTTCAGATAATATTAAATTTGTAAGCAATCACGCCGTAGATTTGCCAACAACCACCGACAACAAGGTGTGGACCTTTAAATTGAAAGAGGGCCTCAAGTGGACGGATGGCACGCCGATTACGGCGCGAGATTATGAATACTCGTATCAAATGCTGCTCGATCCGAAGCTGACCAACCGAAATGCGTTTGAACTGTTTGACAACATCCCCATTGTAAGCGCTAACAAGTATTTTAAAGGTGAAGCGAAGTGGGAAGAGGTCGGCATTAAAGCGAAAGATGATTTGACGCTAGAGATTGCGTTGGAGACAGAAATGCCGGAAATTGACGTTTACTCCGTCTTTGCGCAAGGCGGCAGCACGTCTCCCATTCATAAGCAGCTGTACGAAGCGGGGATGAAGCCAGACCACAGCGAGACGACCTACGGGACCACGTTGGAGCAGGTTCCCTCAAGTGGCACGTATCGTTTAAGCGAATGGGTTCGTGATCAATACCGCGTGTTCGAGAAAAATCAAGATGCACCGATGAGTGCGGTATATACACCTGACCGCATTGAGAGCAGAGTCGTCTCGGAGAGCTCCACCCGCATGCAGTTGTGGGAGAAGGGCGAAATCGAAAATGTCTCGATAAGCGGGGAGCAATTTGACAAATACGGCGAAGATCCAAGGGTCGTATACACCGAAGCGGAATCCGTGTGGGGATTTTATGTAAATACCGAATCAAAGAAAAATCCTATTTTGGGCAACAACGATCTGCGCAAGGCGCTGTATTACGGGATCGACCGTGACAAAATAACAAAAGGCATTTTTAAAACCTTTAAATCGGCACCGTATTACATTTCGACCATTTGCATGGTCGGTGACTATGCAGATGGACAGAGATACCGCGAAACGGAAGCGGCCAAAGCAAATATTCCACCGGGAACCGGGTATGAGCCGGAGAAGGCCAAGGAATATTTCGAAAAGGCATACCAAGCGAATGGCAACAAAAAGATTACAATTGAGCTCACTTATTTCGACTCGCAGGAAACGATGAAGCGCACGGCGGAAGTGGCAGAAGAACTGTACGAGAACCTGTTCGGTAAAGATAAGCTCGATATTACATTAAGAGCGATGCCGCCTTCGGCAGCCTATGATGCCTATAGAGATGGCAACTTCGAATTGGGCATCGGGGCCATCACGCAGAATGCCTTTAATCCATGGTCAAGCATGAAGGCATGGAGAACAGACTTCCCGAACCGTTCGCACCGCTTCAGCAGCGCCGAATTCGATGAGCTGCAGAAGAGAACGGTGACCGGTGATCTGCTGCTGAAGCCGGAGGAAAGATTAGACGCATTGGTGCAAATGGAAAAAATGCTGCTGGACTACGTTCCGCAAATTCCATTATTCCAAAATAACAACGCGGTGCTGTTTCAAGACCGGATGGATTTAAAAGGGAAAGGGAAGTACTTCCCTGTCGTCAAATTTGCACCGCTGCAAGTGAACATTTTGGAATAATGACAGTCAGAGACCTTGTGCGTGCTTCAGCCGCGCAAGGTCTCCGAATTTGCGAAAAGGAGCTTCAGGCCCATGCTACGATACATATCGCAAAGACTGATTGCCATGGCAATCACCTTATTTTTGATTATTAGCCTGCTTTTCTTTTTGATTCATTCCATGCCTGGCAGCATAGTGAACGATCCGATGCTGCCGATAGACATTAAGGAACGTATTGAAGCGAAGTACCATTTGGATAAGCCGTTAGTCGTGCAGTATGTATATTTTTTAGGGGACTTTCTAACCTTTAATTTCGGTGATTCCATTAAGGTGCAGCCGAAGGTGCCTGTATTCGATATCATCAAGGACAAGCTTCCGATTACGATTCAGCTCAATATTTTAGCGCTTTTATTTACGCTGCCGATAGGGGTCATATGCGGGATTATGGCGGCCTTGAAGAAGAATACCGCGACGGATCACGGGCTCAATATGATGGTTGTTTTGTTTATATCCGTACCCTCCTTCGTTATTGCGGCTTTGCTTCAGTATATCGTGGCGTTCAAGTGGGAGCTGGTTCCGATTTTGCTTTCAGCCGAACAGGCACTGACATGGACGAAATTCAAATCGATGATTTTGCCGATTCTAGCCCTGTCCTTCGGAGAAATCGCGATCGTTACCCGCTATTTGCGTGCCGAATTATGCGAAACGCTGAATTCAGATTATATGCTGTTGGCTAGGACGAAAGGGCTATCACAAATGCAGGCGACGCTGCGGCATGCGATCCGCAACTCTTTCATTCCATTGGCCAACATCTTTATACCGATGATTTTCACGATTTTATCGGGTGCGATCGTCATTGAGAATATATTTAGCGTGCCGGGTCTCGGTTCCTTATCTATTAACGCTATCAATGCTTTGGATCATCCGCTTACGATTGCCGTCATGTTCTTTTATTCCTTAATCGGTCTGATCAGTATTTTAGTCGTCGACTTGTCTTACGGCATCATTGATCCACGGATCCGCATGGGAGGGAAGAAGTGATGAAATTGGAAACGGACAACAACAGGGAGCAGAACCCCTTTGAGTTTGTACAGCGTGAAAAGCAGCTTGCGGACGAGAAGTTCGAAGGGAAGGCCATCGGCTTCTTCAAAGACGCTATGCTGCGATTCCGGAAGAACAATGCGTCCTTCGTCGCCGCCTTCTTCATCGGATTGATTATTTTGATGGCAATTATCGCTCCGTTATTGAGCTCATTTTCGTATCGGGAGCAGCATATTGAATGGGCTTTGCTGCCGCCGCGCGTGCCGGGCATAGAGAAGATCGGAATTTGGGATGGCACGAAAGTGATGGACATTAAGAAGACAAGTCTGGATGAGAAATATAAAGGCAGTATCGTCAAAGTGATGGAAGAATACGACATGGATTACCGCGGCCGGAAAATACCGATGGTGAAAGCCAAAGTCGATATGTATGAATTAAAAGGGGCGAAAGATACTTATTTTTGGATGGGAACGGATGCCCTGGGACGGGATCAATGGACGCGTTTGTGGAAAGGAACGCGCATTTCCTTGTTGATCGGGTTCATGGCTGTAACGATAAACGTGCTGATTGGGGTCACATACGGTTCGATATCTGGATACTATGGCGGAACTGTTGACATGGTAATGCAGCGCATTATCGAAATTTTGAGCGGGGTTCCACCGCTGGTGTTAGTTATCCTATTCGTCATGTATTTGGGCGCGGGCATACTTCCCTTCATATTGGCGATGATTGTTACCGGATGGATAGGCATGAGCCGTATGATCAGGGCCCAGTTCTACAAATACAAAGGGCAGGAATATGTATTGGCATCCAGAACGATGGGGGCCAAAGATCGGTTGCTCATTTTCCGGCACATCTTGCCGAACGCCATTGGACCGATCATTACGCAAGCTACTTTTGCCGTACCGGGAGCCATCTTTATCGAGTCATTTCTCTCTTATTTGGGATTAGGACTTGGCGCGCCTGAGCCTTCGATTGGGGTATTGTTGGCGGAAGGACAGAAGGTGCTGTTGGAGCATCCCCATTTGACGCTATTCCCGGCGATCGTCATCTCGATATTGATGCTGTCGTTTAACTTGTTCGGCAATGGCTTGCGAGATGCCTTCGATCCGACATTACGAGGCCAAGAATAAGAGCGGGGTGGGGGAAAGATGACAACTAACAACGAAGCAATCTTGCAGGTGAACGACTTGCATATTACGTTCAATACGTTCTCCGGAAAGGTGCATGCGGTGCGGGGCGTTCAATTCGATCTGCGCAAAGGGGAAACGTTGGCTATTGTTGGCGAGTCGGGATCGGGGAAATCTGTAACCAACAAAGCAATTGTGGGTATTTTATCTAAAAACGCAAACATTGAACGCGGGAACATCATTTATCGCGGCGCGGATCTGACCCAATATTCGGAGCGCCAGTTTACGCAAATTAGAGGCTCCAAAATTTCAATGATTTTTCAGGATCCGATGTCATCTTTAAACCCGATCATGAAAGTCGGAAAACAAATTATGGAAGCTTTGAGAGTACGCAACATCAGCAAGGCAGAAGCCAGACAAAGAGCGATCGAGTTAATGATTGCGGTCGGTATTCCCGATCCAGAGAAGCGCTTCGAGCAATATCCGTTTCAATTCTCCGGTGGCATGAGACAACGAATAGTCATTGCCATTGCTCTTGCCTGCGATCCGGAAGTGTTAATCTGTGATGAACCAACGACTGCTCTGGATGTGACCATTCAGGCGCAAATCTTGGACTTAATCAAGCAGATTCAGAAGGAACGTGATCTGTCGGTCATTTTCATCACTCATGATCTGGGCGTAGTCGCTAATGTGGCTGACCGGGTGGCTGTTATGTATGCGGGGAAGATCGTAGAATACGGTACGGTGGATGAGATTTTTTACAATCCGAAGCATCCGTATACGTGGAGCTTGTTAGTATCGATGCCTGATCTGGATACGAGCTCTTCAGACGAACTGCTCGTCATTCCGGGCACGCCTCCGAACATGCTGTATCCGCCCAAGGGAGATGCATTTGCGCCGCGCAACCGTTACGCCATGCGAATCGACTACGAGGAGGATCCGCCGATGTACAGAGTGAGCGATACGCATTACGCTGCCACCTGGCTCCTCCATCCGAATGCGCCCAAAGTGGAAATTCCCGACGTGCTGAAGAGGAGAATTGCGCAGCAAACCGAAAGGCTGGTGCGTTGAAATGATAAATTCGACATTACAGCCAGTGTTGGAAGTGAAAAATCTGAAACAGTACTTCTCAAGCGGCCGCGGACGCAGAAAAACGGTAATGAAGGCTGTTGATGATATCAGCTTCACGATCTACAAGGGGGAAACGTTCGGTCTGGTCGGCGAATCCGGCTGCGGCAAAACAACGACCGGCAGAACGATTATCCGGTTGTATGAGCCGACGGACGGGGAGATCTATTTTAACGGAACGCTAATCTCCGGAGAGTTGACCAAAGAAATAAAAAAAGAAGTCACGCGCGGCATGCAAATGATATTCCAGGACCCGATCGCTTCTTTGAATCCGCGCATGACGGTAAAGGAGATTATCGGAGAAGGTCTGAAAATCAACAAGCTATGCAGAAATGAAGAAGAAATGCTCGATATGGTATATGACATATTGGAAACGGTCGGTCTGACAAGAGAGCATGCAGGCCGTTACCCTCATGAATTTTCCGGGGGCCAACGCCAGCGGATCGGCATTGCGCGTGCGTTGATTACGAGCCCGGATTTGGTTATCGCAGATGAGCCGATATCTGCTCTTGACGTATCCATTCAGGCTCAGGTATTGAATTTGCTGAACAGATTGCGGAAGAAGCTGGGGTTAACGATTTTGTTCATTGCGCATGATCTGTCGGTCGTTAAATATTTTTCCGATCGGATCGGCGTGATGTACAACGGGAAAATTGTGGAGCTGGCCAAGGCCGACGAGCTGTACAAACAACCGCTGCACCCATATACGAAGTCGCTGCTGTCCGCAATACCGCTGCCTGACCCGCATCACGAACGGAACCGCAAGCGGATTTACTATAATCCGAAAATTCATAACTACGAGGCAGAGCAGCCTGAATTAGTTCAAATCAGACCTGGACATTTCGTCTATGCATCTCCTACGGAAGTCGAGAAGTACGAGAAAGGCATACCGCTTTAAGTAAACAGAAATACACCCTGTTTCAGATGATGTTGTCTGAAATGGCGGTGTATTTTTTTAAAAATAAGAAAGTATAGATTTTTGGGCACGAAAGCGTTGGTGTATCTCCAATTTATCTTGCGTGTTCCTTTCAACGCTGTCTCGATATGCTCTTTTATCCACTCTCCCATTGCGTCAGATTGCGTAAATAAATGCTTGGTATTAAAGTGATTGACTCATACATGTAATGAATGACTAGAGAGCTGCAGAGAGTGATTCAGATGTGTAATAATTCTTAAGGTACTGCAGAGAGTGATTCAGATGTGTAATAATTCTTAAGGTACTGCAGAGAGTGATTCAGATGTGTAATAATTCTTAAGGTACTGCAGAGAGTGATTCAGATGTGTAATTAATCCTTAAGGAACTGCAGAGAGTGATTCAGCTGTGTAATGAATTCTTAAGGAATTGCAGAAAGTGATTTATATGTGCAATCAATGACCAAGGAAACGGCAATGAGTAATTCAGATTCTGCAATGAATAGTTCAGCAACTGACAGAAGGTAAGGTAATTGGTTATTGGGATGGGAGATTGAATATCTTTTCTTTCTGATGGGTCGAGGTTCACTGGTGTTGCATGAAATTGCAGTGCGAGCGATATTAGGCACCGGAAAGACATATTGCAGATATATTGCGTACCTGAATTGAACATTAGAATTGGATATTGCGCTCATTTTCTGAATAATTGGGATAGTGGACAAAAGGACTTTTTGGTGAAACCTCCTTAGAGGAGAGAGGTTTCACATGATTGTTGGAGCAAGCCAGGGTAGGGAGAGGCATTCGTAATCTGCAGGAGGCGGCATTCTCATTGTTCCGGCAAAAAGCTAAACTATACCCGAGTATATAGTAGCGGATGAGAAACAGGTATATTACAATAGAACAATGAACGGTTGCAAACGATTACAAGAAGAGTCTAAACCTGATTCCTTAGGAGTGGAGCCCAATGACAACAAGAGCTGAGCTGCGAAGACCGAATATTTTGTTTGTTATGTCCGACGACCATGCATCACATGCGATGAGCTGTTATGGCAGCCGCATCAACAATACTCCGAATATCGATCGGATTGCCAATGAAGGCATTCGATTCGATCATTGCTTCTGTACGAATTCGATCTGTTCCCCGAGCCGGGCATCTATTCTGACTGGCCAATACAACCATCTGAATGGGGTCAAATCGATTGATGATCACTTTGACGGGAGGAAGCAGACATTCCCGAAGCTGCTGCAGGCTGATGGATATCAGACGGCTATTATCGGGAAATGGCATTTGGGACATGGCGGCTTTGCCGATCCGACTGGATTTGATTATTGGAGCGTGCTGGATGGTCAAGGAGATTATTTCAACTCTGAGTTTATCGAAGAGGGCGGCAGACAGCGAATTGCAGGTTATGTAACGGATGTGATTGCCGATAAGTCGCTAGAGTGGCTGCGGAAGCGGGACAAGGATCGGCCATTCATGCTGATGTGTCATCACAAAGCGCCGCACCGGCCATGGCAGCCGGACGAGCGTCATAGCCGCATGTACGAAGACGTGGAAATTCCCTATCCGGAAACATTCGATGACGATTACGCAAATCGAGCGCAAGCGGCAGTTCAAGCGAAGATGCGGATCGGCCGGGATATGGTCGTTACCGATACGAAGGGGAGTCCGCCTGAGGGGCTTAGCGATGAGCAAGCGAAGCGTTGGAAGTATCAACGCTATATTAAAGACTATTTGCGGTGTGTCGCTTCGATTGATGACAATGTGGGACGGCTGCTGGACTATTTGGAAGCAGAAGGAATTGCGGAGGATACGATTGTCATCTACACCTCGGATCAAGGGTTTTTCCTGGGCGACCATGGATGGTTCGATAAGCGTTTTATGTATGAGGAATCGCTGCGCATGCCATTCGTAGTGCGGTACCCGCGCGAAATCGCACCGGGAAGCGTGACAGAGTCGATTGCGTTAAACGTAGATTTTGCGCAGACATTTTTGGATTATGCTCACATCGAAGCGCCGGCGGATATGCAAGGCCGTTCGTTGCGGCCTCTGCTGCAGGGCACAACACCGGATGATTGGCGAACCGCGATGTATTACCGTTACTGGATGCATCTCGATGAGCATCATCATGTGTATTCCCATTACGGCATTCGGACAGACCGTTACAAGCTGATATACTATTATGCGCAAGCGCTTGGCACTCCGGGATCGCTTGACGAAAATCGGCCGCCTGAATGGGAGCTGTTTGACCTGAATAAAGACCCTTATGAACTGAAGAACGTATATGGACTTCCAGAATATGAAGCCGTCACTAGCGAACTGAAGGAAGAGCTGCACAGATTGCAAGCGGAGGTGTCGGATCTTCCGGTAGATGAAATATAAGCGAAAAGGCTGCTAAAAGATACGGTTCGGACACGACGCATAAACGCCTTGGTATCTTGACGATTTCTTCCTGTTTTTGTATGATGACCGAAGGGGAGGGATGGTACAGATGTACATATTTCGGTTGGAAGCGTCCATAGAACAAGGTTCGTTCGTGTGTGTTCTCTTAGCGGAGACGGAAGAGCAAGCGTTCATCCATGCGGAAGCGCATTTCGAGCAGACCATGCCCGGCCAAGCGGTGCAGGAACTGACATTATTAGAGAAGAAACGCTGTCAGATCGGCAGCGGATATATCATTCCATCCCGTGACATGAATGAATGCTTTTTAACTGCAACATGATGAAGGGAGAGTGCGTCATGCGAATCGTACTCATTGCAGGCAGCAATCGCAAAGAAGCGACAAGCACGAAGCTTGTTCGTTATATGGCTACACAGTTAGAAGAGAAGGGGCACGAAGCAATCGTTATTGATTTATATCAATTGCAGCTGCCGCTTTATTGTCCGGATTCGAACGAAGATGATGCGAATGTCATTCGACTGAAGGAGAGCGCGTCATCGGCGGATGCAATCGTGCTGGCAACACCGGAATATCACGGAAGTATGTCAGGCGTGCTGAAAAATGCGCTGGATTACTTAAGCTTTGAATACGTCAACAACAAAGTCGTGTTATCGGCAAGCTCAGCGGGAGGAGCCGTTGGCGTCAGCTCCTTAACGCATTTACAAACGATTGTCCGCAATCTGCATGGAATCAACTGTCCGGAGTGGGTGTCTATTGGCGGAGATTTCCGTCAGTTTACGGAAGAAAACCAGCCGCAGCATGCCAATGTCATTCAGCGCGTCAATAAGACGCTTGATTATTTCTTGACACTTGCAGAACAGACACGTCCGTTAACATAGGACAGCGAAGCGAGGACATCGTTTAATGATTTGGTGATTCCGTTCGACAGAAAAGAGCCCGTCCATTTAGAGGACGGGCTCCTTCAAATATCCAACATTTTAGGATAAAGCTTGCGGCTTGATTTCACGAATACATGCAAAAGGTCACATGCTTTTCGGACGGCGGAAATTCCCGATGACGCCTACTGTTTCCACGATATTGACGAAGGCCTTCGGGTCGATTTCCATAATCGTTCGCTTCAGCTCCGACAGCTCGTAGCGCGTCGTGACCGTCATAAGCATGTCCTTTTCGATGTCCGTAAAGGCCCCTCTCGTCTTAATGACCGTAACCCCGTGCGGGAGACAGAGCAGTTTATTTATCAAGGTATCTTTTTCCCGCGTAATAATAAATACGGTCACTTTGTAATGGTTAATATATATGGTGCCGATCACTTTTCCCGTAGTAAAGATGGACACCATGGAGTAAAGCACCAATTCCCACTCTTGAGAAATGTATCCATGCGATACGATGACGACCGCATTAAGAGCAACCAGAATGTTGGAAATGGAAAAATCATGGTAACGAGTCACGATAGAACCAATAATATCAAATCCGCCGGACGAGCCTCCGATGCGCAGGGATATTCCGCTTCCGATTCCGGCAAGCGTTCCACCGAATACCGCCGCAAGCAGCGGTTCATTCGTGACCATCTTCACCGGAACAATGGAAATGAAGCACGTCGTAGCCACGACGCTAATAATGCTGTATACGATAAATCGTTTACCGAGAATGAACCATCCCCAGACGATAATCGGCAGATTAAAAGCGAAATATAAAACCGACGGATTCCATTTTGTTATGTAATTGGTTACGAGCGACAGGCCTGATACTCCACCGCTTAACAAATGGTGCGGCATGAGGAACAGATTGAAAGATACGGCGATGCACGCTGCGCCGATAATTAAAATAAAGGCGTGTAAAATTCGTTTCAAGCAAATTCACCTCAAAACGTAGTATTTGGTCATATCTCTGCTGGTATTCTTTAAGGCGTTTGTGTTATAATATGCTGGATATTCTTGAGTAGGCTATTGCTATCCACGATGTTCATGATAAATCCGCGGAGTTAAGCGTTACAAGTGAGGATCACCTCCGCATTGTATATGAGAAGACGGTCGGCTGAATGTGCCATTCGTCACCATTGTCGCGCTACTTAAGAATACAGACAAGGCTGTGGATTGTCCACAACGAAGGAGTATGAATATATTGAAGACATTTGCAGAATTTGGCTTGGAGACGAAAGTGCTGCAAGCAATTACGGAATTAGGGTTTGAAGAAGCGACTCCGATCCAAGAGAAAGCGATCCCTGTAGCGATGACAGGACGTGACCTTATTGGACAAGCGCAGACGGGTACAGGGAAGACGGCCGCCTTCGGTATTCCGTTGATTCAGAAGATTGACCCTACAGATGAGCGCGTGCTAGCTCTCATCATGACGCCGACACGTGAATTGGCGATTCAAGTTGCCGAGGAAATCGGAAAATTGACTCGATTCAAAGGCGTTCGTTCGCTGCCGATATACGGTGGTCAAGATATCGGAAGACAAATTCGCGCTTTGAAAAAGCACCCTCAAATTATTATCGGAACGCCTGGACGTCTTTTGGATCATATTAACCGGAAGACGATCCGACTGAATGATGTAACAACGGTCGTTCTGGATGAAGCTGATGAAATGCTGGATATGGGCTTCATGGAAGATATCACGTCGATTCTGAGCCTGGTACCAGATGAACGCCAGACAATGCTCTTCTCCGCTACAATGCCACCGAACATTCAGAAGCTTGCTAATCAATTCCTGCGTGAGCCTGAGCATGTATCGGTAATGCCGAAGCAAGTTAGTGCGCCGCTTATCGCTCAAGCATACATCGAAGTGCCTGAACGTGTTAAGTTTGATGCATTAAGCCGTCTTTTGGACATGGAATCTCCTGAGCTTGCTATCGTCTTCGGACGTACGAAGCGTCGGGTTGATGAATTGGCTGAAGCGCTGCAGAAGCGTGGGTATTCTGCTGACGGGCTGCATGGCGACTTATCTCAGAACCAACGCGATAACGTTATGCGCAAATTCCGTGACGGCAGCATTGACGTGCTCGTCGCAACGGACGTAGCAGCGCGCGGCTTGGACGTATCCGGCGTAACGCATGTCATCAACTTTGACTTGCCGCAGGATCCGGAATCATACGTGCACCGTATTGGTCGTACGGGTCGTGCAGGTAAGGAAGGTAGCGCTTGGTCCTTCGTCACTCCGCGTGAGATCGACCACCTGCACTTTATCGAACGCGTCACGCGCCATCGCATTCCTCGCAAGCCGGTGCCAAGCATGGCGGAGGCGATTGAGGGCAAACAGCGCATTATCGCGGAACGCATGCTCGAAGTGCTGCAAGACGGTGATTTGACCGAGTACAAAGGCATTGCGATTCAATTGCTTGAGCAATTCGATTCCGTCCATTTGTTGTCGGCTGCATTTAAGCTGATGACAGGTGAGAAGAAAGATGTTGAAATTTCCTTGACGCCTGAGGATCCGATTCGTGCGAAGCGTCGCAAGCCAGATGTGCGCACAAGCGGGCGCAAGTTGTCTGCACCTTACAATCGTGGCGGACGCTCTGGCGGTTCCGGCGGATCCGGTGGTTCGCGCAGCGGCGGACGCGATAACCGTGGAGGATACGGCGGCAACCGCGACCGTGACAACCGTGGAGGAAGCAGCAGCAGCAGCAACCGTAGTGGTGAATGGCGTGACCGCAGCGGAAGTGGAGATCGTCGTCCGCGCCGCAGCAATGATGAAGGACGCCGCAGCCGCGATAACGAATAGTACAGGTGTACAGGTTTTAGAATAGATGCAACATGTACCTTGACATAAGCCTATTCGACAGAGACAAAGAGACCGCCTGTGGCGGTCTCTTTGCTTCATGAATGAAATACGCCCATGCGCAACCCCCTTAGAACAAGCGTGGATTTATATTAAGGCAACATCAAATGCCATAAGGTGAGCACCTCTTAAACGGTGCCCAGCAGTAAGAAAATAGGCACTGGCATTACATGACCCATTTGTATTATAGTTATAGGACAGGATGCATGAGGGGGAATGACCTTTGGAATTTCGAGGGATAATGGGCGGTTTTTACCGAATTTCGGAATGGATTATGCGATTTTCGGTTACGAACGTGCTGTGGCTGCTCTGTTCGTCTCCGTTTTTCTTTTTTTTATTGATGAAATTGCTTGTTATGCAGCAGAACTTCTTGAACGAATCCATTACGATGAACTGGGCGATGGGGATTGTGGCACCGTTTACACTGTTCCCGGCCACAGCAGCGATGTTCTCCGTTGCGCGGAAATGGGTGATGGGGGAAACGGACGTGAAGCTGCTGAGTACGTTCTTCAAATCATATAAAGAGAACTACAAGCAGGCTATGATCGGCGGTATCTTCTATACGTTCTTGTTCGTCATTATGTATGTAGACTATACCGTATACATGACTCAGTTGAAGTCTTTCCAAGCGATTGGATTCGTCATGCTCGGATTTCTAATCGTGCTGTTCGTATCGTTGTTTAACTTTTTCTCGATGGTGTCGCACTATCATATGAAGACGGTGCAATTGGTGAAGAACAGCATCTTGCTCACGCTTCTCAGACCGCTGCGCATCATTATGACGACGGTTGTAAGCGGAGCTATTTTATATTTCAGCTTGTTCAAATGGCCGTTCCTCATCATTTTCTTCTCAGGAGCCGTTATTGCCTACTATGCGTTCTTTAACTTTTATGCTGTGTTCCAGAAGATGCAGGACCAGCAGGAGCGCGCACAAGAGCAGACGGATGAGGGGGAGGAAGCGGATCCGGATGCGGAAGTGCCATTTGATGAAGTGGATAACGCTCCGGTCAAAGAAAGTGTGGAAGAGAACAGATACACATCCAAGTAAGTGCTCAAAAAGGTCAGTCCGCACCGAGAAGGTTGCAAGAACGCGAAATGTGTTGAACAAATCGTGCGGAGGTACTTGAATTCGTAGCTGGTCCTGTGTTATGATGAGTTCCCAAAGCATACGGACCGTGTCAGGGACGGCTGAATTGGGCTTGAAGCTAGGTTTACTTTTGGATATGAAAACATTATAATAAGAATACATCCTGCGATGTGCGTGTAGGCTTTCGTTGTTTTGAACCAATGGTTGTTTCTTGGGAGTTCAATATCGAAGCACGGCTGACAGGCCCTCTCCGAAGGGAAGTCATAAGTACTTTTGCGGACACCCACCTGCGAGAGCAGGTTCAGAAACATAGAAGCCAAACGGCATAGGCGGGTATACAACAACCGAATCACCTTCAAAGCGTACCTTGGTCCGCCCTGAAGGTGTTTTTCTTTTTCTCTATGAAATCCTCTTTCGTTAACCTTCGAACAGTGTTAGACTATAGATTAGTGAGCAACGGCTGTCATGAAAAGGAGGAACACGCTTTTGTCACTCAAACGTGTGTTGGTTGGCATCGTTCGCAGCTTTGAATCGAGCGGCGATCGGGCAAAGGACCCTAAATTGAAAACGCATTACTACCAGATGTCTCGGGATAAAGTCTGGGAAGAAGTCGCATCGACTTTGAAGAAGATACAAGGATACAAAGTGTTGCATGAAGTGCCTTCGGTAGGCGAGATTACTCTGGAGAAACGTACGATGACAGGACGAACGATGGATATTACCGTTTCCGTCATCAACGTTGGACCGATGAGAACGGCAGTCGATATTTACTCGGCTTCTCGCGGAGGAATGGGAGACTTCGGAGCAAACTACCGGGTCATATTGGATCTGTATGCCGTCTTGGATAAGAAGATGGCAGCAGTTAAAGTTAATAATAATTAAAGTGCGTGTTCAAAAAGACTTCTTGGAATGCTTCGTGATCGAAGGGGCTTTTTGAATTACCTCTTAAGCGGCTGCCGATGAGGCACAGTAATAAGCTCGTACATATAAAAGCGAGAGAGGAGCCGAAACTCTTCTCTCGCTTTTACTCTATGCGCAGAGGATTACAGCAGAGATTTGACTGCTTCAATCGCTTGCTCGTAGTTCGGATGCTCTGTCATTTCGCTTAAATATTCGACATACTGGACTGTGTCGTTGACATCCAGTACGAAGATAGAGCGCATGTCGAGGCGCAGCTCTTTAATGAGCACGCCATAAGCTTCGCCGAAGCTGTTGTCTTTGTAGTCGGACAGCATGACGACGTTCTCCACACCAGCAGCTCCGCACCAGCGCGCTTGTGCCATTGGAAGGTCTACGCTTACCGTTAATACGGCTACGTTGTCACCAAGCTTAGCGGCTTCTTCATTGAAGCGGCGCGTCTGCGCATCGCATACACCAGTATCGATGGATGGAATAACGCTAATGAGTTTCACTTTTCCTGCGAGATCTTTCAGGCTGACAGCTTCGACAAGCGATTTGTTTAATTGAAAATCAGGCGCTTTATCGCCTACTTTAAGTTCTGGACCCAGCAATGTGATGGGATTGCCTTTAAGTGTTGCCACACCTGTACGTTCTACGGACATGGTTGGAACCTCCTTCTTACATAACGGTCTAATATTTGGTAAACCTAATTTCCATTATAATGTTTAACTCGCACAGTTGTCCAATGTCGCTTCGTGATAGGTTGCGTGCATCATTGAGAATGATTGAGCGAGAAGTAAGATATAAGGTGAGAAAGCGAGGGATAGCGTATGATTTTTATTCGTTACGAGAATTGGCGCAGCTATGTGAAAAACTATCCAGTAACGACCCTCCTTATTATCGCTAACTTGGTGATGTTCGCCGTGTTAGCCGTAAGCGGCGGTTCGCAGAATGGAGAAAATCTGTTCCGTTTCGGTGCGATCTGGAAAGAAGAACCATACATCCATGAAACGTGGCGCATGGCGACGGCGATGTTTCTTCATTCCGGCTTTGAGCATCTCCTGTTCAATATGTTCGCGTTGTTCGTATTTGCACCGCCGCTGGAAAAAATATTGGGTTCTTTTAAATATGCCTTACTGTATGTGGCAAGCGGGCTGCTTGGGAATGGAGCTGCGCTTATGCTGTCGGAATGGGGCACGCTTGCTGTCGGCGCTTCTGGGGCGATATACGGCTTATACGGAGCATATTTGTTCATTGCAATATTTCAACGCTGGACGCTGGATGACGCTTCGCGCAAGACCCTCTTAATCATTCTAGGGATTGGTATTGCACAGTCGTTCATCATCAGCGGGATTAGCTGGAGCGCCCATATCGGCGGGTTGGTGGCCGGGTTTGCGGTGTACAGCATTCTGCGGTTAATTCGATAATTATACAAGCATAAATCGAGATCGGAGCGAAGGAGTCGTGGAACTTAGGCAATTGCACTACTTTGTTAAGGTGGCGCAAAAAGAGCATGTGACGCAAGCGGCGGAGGAACTGCACGTCGCTCAGTCAGCGGTAAGTCGGCAAATTCATCAATTGGAAGAAGAGCTTGGAGTGAAGTTGTTTTTGCAAAAAGGCCGCAACCTTCAGTTGACTCCAGTCGGTCAGCTGTTCTGCAAGCGGGCAGAAGTGATTTTGAAAGAGCTGGAACGAGCAGTCCAAGAGGTGCAGGAGTTTATGGATCCGGAGCTTGGTGAAGTTCGAATCGGATTTCCCCACAGCTTGGGAGTTCATCTAATTCCGAAGATGGTGGCTGAATTTCGCAAAAGGCATCCTAATGTCAAATTTCGTTTTAAACAGGGAATGTATCCGTCTTTAATTCGAGATGTGGTATCGGGTGAAGTGGATTTGGCTTTTATCTCGCCGTATCCGAAAGAATGTGATCAAGTCACCGGTGAAATCGTGTTGACGGAGGAGCTGCTTGCCATTCTGCCACCGAATCATGCGTTGGCAGGGGAAGAGTCCATTTCATTGAAGCAGTTGAAGGATGAGACCTTTGTAATGTTCAGTCCAGGATATTCGCTGCGTCCCATTGTGTGGGATGCTTGCATTGAAGCTGGATTTACCCCTCGCATCAGCTTCGAAGGGGAAGAGACGGAGACGATACGAGGGCTCGTCGCTGCGGGGATGGGAGTCAGCTTGCTGCCGGATATGGCGCTCAAGCATACGTCCGAGCTAGAGCCGGCCCGTGTTCGTGTCGTTGATCCGGCCGTCACGAGAACGATTGGATTGATTCGCCGGGTGGATGAGAAGCTGCCGCTCGTCGCACACACGTTCCATGCGTTTCTGCTGCGATATTTCGAGCAGCACGATCTGTATGAGCTTGCGCGTTCGAATAAGACTTCTTCTAACGCTTCACCAACGCAATAATAAAGTGTGTAGCGGCAAAAGGCGCATGTTAAGTACTCGGTAATAAAGAAGGGGGTGTCCAAAAGGTCTGAATGACCTGAAGGACACCCCCTGTTTTTTAATTAAGGTCGGGGTGCTTCTGTCGCTTCTTGCTGCATTGGATTTTGTACAATGGAATAGCAGCGTAGATCTCTGTACGGTAGGTTCCGTTGGAATTCATACAGTGGTTTGACACTCTTTCCGCAGCAATAGCTTAAAAGCAGCTAGATCCACTGTACAAAATACAGCTAAGTGCCGTAGAGCCGCCTAAATCGTACATTCTGCTGTATATTTCCAATAGCGCTTGCAGGGGTATAGTTGAGTTGCCTAGAGGCGGGTGGCGTACGCTACCTTGGCAGAACGAAAAATGGTGAAGCAGAAATAATCCTTGCCCCACCATTTTTGTCTTCACACTATAATTTTAATGAACTGAGCTGCTCCTCCATAGGTAGATTTATCTACTGCTAGGGCAGCTCCTTTGTTATACGCTAGTTAAGATAAGCCGGTCTTAGTCGTCGCGGCTTGTAAAAATCATAATGTACTTCAGCAGCTCGAGGACGGAGATAAGTGCGGCGGCGACATAAGTGAGTGCAGCTGCATTCAGAACCTTAGCCACACCGCGTTCCTCGTCATTCGTGATGAAGCCTTCTGAAATCATGATGTCTCTTGCCCGGTTGCTCGCGTTAAACTCCACCGGCAGCGTCACCAGCTGGAAGAAGACGGCTGCAGAGAAGAAGATAATACCAGCAAGCAGCATTCCAGACCACGCGAACAGAAAACCGGCAATGATGAGAAACGGTGCAAACCCAGAAGCGAAGTTGACAACCGGGAAGATGCGGTGACGGAGCACAAGCATCGGATACGATTGCTGATGTTGGATCGCGTGACCGACTTCGTGGCAGGCAACTGAGACCGCCGAAATGGAGTTCTCATAGTACACTGGCTCAGATAGTCGAACGACACGGTGAATCGGGTCGTAGTGGTCTGTCAGTGCGCCTTGCACCGGTTCGACCGGCACATCGTACAGGCCGTTGTTGTCCAGCATGCGGCGGGCGGCTTCGTAGCCAGTCATCCCGCTTGATATAGGCACTTGTGAGAAGCGACTAAACGTACCTTTAACACGGAATTGTGCCCACAGAGAGAGTCCAAAAGCGATGATGATTAAAAAATCCATTGGGTGAAAAAACATGTGGCTTACCTCCTATTAGTTCGTGTTCAAAATTTCGCTTTTTGAACAACCGCTATTACGATTTGATCTTGAAAATAGTAATGAGTATAGCTTTAGCTAGGCGACTGTGGAAGGTCATTTCATGATACGTACTTTCATTTACATCATAAAGTGGTTGTTCCCTTTGTCGATGAAGGTGAGAAGCACTTCTACACAAGCTGCGCTTTGTGTCGCCAAGCGGTTGAACAGAGAACTGGTATGCTTCGCCTTGAGCTTATCGATCATTGGCTGCAGTTCCTTGGCTTCGCGCTCCAGCTTCTCCATATGAAGCTGCAGTTCGGTAAGTCTTGCAGCAATATCGTGCTCCGCAATCACTTTGCTTAGCTGAGAGAAATATTGTTTGATCTCCTCTAATGAATATTTCTCTTGTTTTAATTGATTAATACGTTTGATTCGCTCGATCGTTTCATGGCTGTACAGACGATAGTTGGTATCCGTGCGCTGCACAGGCTCAAGAAGACCGATCGTCGTGTAATAGTCTATCGTACGCTGACTGACGTTAGCAGCACGAGCGAGCTCACCAATTCGAATTAAATTCCTTCTATCCATCGTCATTCACCTCACTTATCTAATGTATATGATACTAAAAAACAAACCATACAGTCAAACGTTATGGTTTTATATATGTAATATAAACTAACATAATAGACGAGTATATTTAAAACAAACACAATGAATATTAAATGAACATTATTTAAGTAAAAATATATCACATATATTTGTCGACATACTCATTTACAGCTTATAATGACTCGAATAAATTAACAATATGTTGGATTATCTGACATATTGTTCGAGGTATCGTTTATAAATTTAGAATGAGTGAAAGAGAGGAATTCAACAGTACGGATGAAGAGGATATGGGGACTATGGATCATACAGATAAAGATATTCGGAGAAGATAAGCGCGATAATTTGGTATCAGCACGTAACCAATCGCTCTGAGTCATCTTACCTCTCCACAATTGTGATATGAGCTAGCTCAAACAAAATATGGCGGCTGCCATGTCTGTGCTGCGTACTAGAAGCGTGAAGGCGGTATGCTCGTGTATCGGGAGGATCGCCATCCGTTATTTTGTGATGAGCCCCATCCTTATGGAAAGAAACAATGATATAGGCGTCAAATAGGGCAGCGCTTAATGCTATGCCATCCGCATCGTCTGTAGAAGGGATAGGGGGCCTTCCAGGGTGAGAATGGACGAGCAGCAGCGTGTGCTGTTCACGCTCGGCTTGCATGACGAGAGCTACCCATTCTTGGGCATCGGGCTGGAAGGAGTGAAGCCGATCAGAGGCCAGATTCATAAGCGGTCTAAATTCCCTGTACATCCGGCAATGACGCGGTTTGATAAGGACGCCGCACGTTTCGAATGGCAGCTGGGAGCGTGCATGGTTCACCATCGCCTCCCAGACGGCACACTCGATATGAATCGGATCTCTCGTATCCAGTTGATTGTTGATGGAGTCGTGCATTGCTTGAAACCCTCTCTTTGTCCTTGACTTGTCCCAATGAGTGACGAAATGTCTAATCTCATGCAGACATCCAAGGTAAGTGTATCATAATCAAGACTCCTTTTTTGTTTAGCGTACTTCTTTGTCCGGTTTGATGAAGAGGAACACTAGCACGAACGCGATTACAGATAGTGCGGTGACTGTAATGAAAATAACACGGTGTGAGATGTCCATCATCCAACTGAAGAGCGGGGGACCGAACGCAACACCGAAAAAGCGCAAGCTGTTATACAGTGATAAGATCATGCCGCGCTCGGCCTTGTCTATAGAACCGGTAATCATCGTATTCAAGCACGGCAGCAGCATTCCTGTTCCGATACTGCTCACGGTAATGAGACTGATAAAGCCGTACACATTTTTATTGAAGAAAATCGTGAATCCAAGCGAAATCGCCATCATCAACAATCCGATATTCATTAGCCAACGAATGAGCACGCCATTCTTTTTAATTAAATTCCCTGTGATGTAAGCCGTCGTCACCATGCCCAACAGCGGGATGGCGAGCACCAGACCTTTCATGATGCCTTTAATCGAATAGGGCTTCTCTTCCAAAATATCCGACAAATAAAATAAAATGCCAAACAAAATAAATAAGGCTAATGATCCTGCAAAAAAAGCCGGAATCAACCAGCGTCCCTTCTGCTTGAAGATGACCTTAATATTTTGCAAGTACTTCTTAATCGGAACCGGCTCTGGTCTCTGATCTGGCTCATGGATCAGCCAAATAACGGCCACTAAGGACAATGCACAGAAGAAAGGAAAGGCAAAAAAGGGAGCCGTCCAAGTCCACAATGCAAGTGCCGAGCCAAGTATGGGGCTTATTACCTTTCCCGCACCGTTCGAAGCTTCAATCAAGCCGAGAGCTTGGCTTTCCTTCGCATCTTTATACAAGTCCCCGACTAGCGCCATAGCGATTGAGGAGGTTCCTGCTGCTCCCAGGCCTTGCAAGGCTCTAGAACCGATGAGCATCCCGTAGGAGCCCCACAGTGCGCCAAGTCCAGTCAGGATACCTGCAATCCCGTAGACGATGAGTGACGGAATGATGACCTTTTTACGGCCAAAGCGATCGGATAAGTACCCGGTAAACGGTATAACGATACCTGCCGTGACAGAGAACAATGTAATGATAAGACTTGTTTGCAACTGCGTTAAGTGAAGATGACGTTTTACTTCTGGTAAGATCGGCACGAGCATCGAATTGCCTAAGACAAGCACGAGCGGCACGGTAGCGAGTGCAGCATATTCCAGCCACATGGACCGAGCTTGTTGTTTCTCCATTATTCCTCGTTCCTCCGTTTCATAACATTTACCTCGTTACTGTACCCCTGATAACGATGTGTCATTCGATTCGTTACATTACAGGATCGTATTTTTACTGGGAAAGGGGTACAATAACTGTAAATGGATGATTAAAAAGGTCACTTTTCAGCACAGAGAAGTGCAGAGCAAGTTTTCGCAAGAAAACAGCATCGGAAGCATAGGACTTCAAGAGTAAAGGCAAGATTCGATGACTAATCACATCCTGAGATGCATCGTAAAACAAAAGGGGACTTTTGAATAACGAATAACCTCTGTAAGGAGTCCAGCAAAGGAGAAGCAGGTTTTATGAAAAAGAGCGTACTCGTACTTATACTGGGCATTGGACTCATTGGCTTTGGGGCATGGCAAAATCAAATGGGCAAAGCCGCAGATACGTCTGGGCGGGAGCATGGTTCTGGATCCAGCACAGTCCTGCCTACAGAAACAGGTCCTCAGGCCGGGAAGCTGGCGCCTTCTTTCTCGTTAACAAGCACGAATGGAACGACTTTTCAGGTTGGCGGCAAGCAGGAGAAGCCGATCTTTATTAATTTCTGGGCATCGTGGTGCGATCCATGCCAAGCCGAAGCGCCTGATCTGGTGAAGCTGTATGCGAAGTATAAGGATCGAATGGAAATGCTGTCAGTCAACGTCACCTCCTACGATTCAGAAACGAAGGCGAAAGCATTCGTGGAAAAATATGGTCTAGTGAATCCTGTACTGATGGATAAGAAAGGCGAAGCATTTAAGCTTTATAATGGAATCGCATTTCCGACAAATGTGTTGGTTGACAAGAATGGGGTCATTCGTGAATTGTTCGTTGGGCTTCGCCCGCCGAAGGATCTGGAAGAGGCAATCGAGAAGCTGATCGAGGAATGAATGAGCAATCAGAAAAGTGCAGGGAATGGATAAGGAACGGCCGCCTCTACGGAGAGAAGCGCCGTTCCTTATTGGCGTTGCGGAGCATATGGAACATATAAGTGCGTGTTCAAAAAGGCCGCTTTTCAGCACCGTGATCAAAAGGGGACTTATTAAATAACCTCTATAAGCTAATGGTTGACTAGACCGATTTGCTCTTTCCGTTCTGAGGTGAGCTGACGCTTTTCTTTGCCTATTAAGGCGTAGCGAATGCTGTCTACGAGCGCCTCCCAGCTTGCTTCGATAACGTTGCTGGAGACGCCAACGGTGCTCCATGCATTTTGTGAATCCGTAGATTCGATCAGAACACGGACTTTGGCAGCAGTCGTATCGTTTTCATCCAAGACGCGCACTTTATAATCGGAAAGATGCATTTCTTCAATATAAGGATAATGGCGGATGAGCGCTTTGCGCAACGCGTTATCAAGTGCATTTACTGGACCGTTGCCTTCTGCAGCCGTATATATTGTCTCGCCGTCAATATTAAGCTTCACGATGGCTTCCGACACGACGGAGCGCTGTGCGGACTTCTCCACCAAAATCTTGAAGGATTCGAACGCAAATGGCTCCTCCGTCTGACCGGTCGCTTGGCGAAGCAGCAATTCGAGCGAGGCGTCAGCGCCTTCGAATTGGTAGCCTTGATGCTCAAGTTCCTTGATTCGTTCCATGATGGAGCGGGTCTCCGGCTTGCTTGCATCCAGTTCGTATCCGAGCTGCTGCGCCTTGGACAGCACATTGCTCTGTCCTGCGAGCTCAGATACGAGCACGCGCTGCTTGTTGCCTACAAGCTCCGGCTGAATATGCTCATAGGTGCGCGAGTCCTTCAAGATGGCCGAGACGTGGATGCCGCCCTTGTGCGCGAAGGCGGCATTGCCGACATAAGGTTGATTGACAGGCATATGCACATTGGCAATTTCACTTACGTAGCGCGCAACTGTGGTCAATTCTTGAAGCTGCTCGTCTTTTACGCACGAATAGCCCATCTTCAACTGCAGCGTCGGAATGATGGAGCACAGGTTCGCGTTGCCGCAGCGTTCACCGTAGCCGTTCATCGTCCCTTGAATCTGGGTGACACCGGCCTCTACGGCTACTAGGGTATTCGCTGCAGCCAGCTCGCAATCGTTGTGCGTATGGATGCCAAGCTTAACCTGCACTTGAGTGCTGATTTCACGAATAATACGCCCGATTTCGTTCGGCAGCGTGCCGCCGTTCGTATCACACATGACGATCCAGTCTGCTCCGGCTTCTTGTGCCGCTTTCAGCACCGCGAGCGCATATTCGGGATTGTTCTTGTAGCCGTCGAAGAAATGCTCGGCATCGAGCATCACTTCCATCTGCGCGCGTTTAAGGTAAGCAATGGAATCAGAAATCATTGCCAAATTTTCTTCCAGCGTTGTCTGCAGCGCCGTATGAACGTGAAAGTCCCAAGACTTCCCTACGAGTGTCGCTGCCGGCACGCCAGCTTCAATGATCCGATTCAAGCTCGTATCATGCTCGGCCAACGATTGTTTGCGACGTGTGCTGCCGAATGCGGTCAGCTTGGCATTCCAAGCGTATGATTTGACTCTCTTGAAGAATTCAATGTCCTTGCCGTTGCTGCCCGGAATGCCGCCTTCAATATATTGAGCGCCAAATGCGTCAAGTTTGCGTGCAATTTTTATTTTGTCGTCCGCGGAAAGGCTGATGCCTTCTCCTTGGGTGCCGTCACGCAGCGTAGTATCAAAGATAGAGATGACATTCGACATTCTAGGTACCCCCTTAGGTTATGCAAGGATGAATATGGAAAGAAACTATTTTCCTATTATAGCACTGCTTTCAGCGTTGTATAGAGCCGATTTTTTGGATCGCGAGTGAATGGGGAGTCTATGAGTGCCGGACGTATGTCCTCTCCAACGCTCCATTGCGTGCATTTTCAGCTTTATTATGCATTAGGAATTTTAAATCAATCGCTCATTATTTCATTTTTTTGCCTGTTATTTCTTGCATGGAGAAGCAAGTGTATGTAAGCTATAAATAGAACAGGGGTTCTGTTTTGGTTCATAGGTGTAAAGGATGTGAGAGGTTGTGAGCGGCAACGATAGAACCGGTGACGAAGTTCGTCAATATTACCCTTCCAAAGGACGTGTCATCCTGCACCTCGATATGAATGCGTTCTACTGCTCCGTCCATGAAGCGGAAGACCCGGAACAATATAAAGGGCAGCCGACAGCGGTGGCAGGCAGCATTGAGCTGCGCAAAGGAATTATCGTTACTTGCTCCTATGCGGCAAGAAGGCTTGGCATTCGCACCGGCATGCATGTGAGACAGGCGCTTCGCCTTTGTCCTCATTTAATGCTAATCCGTCCAGATTTTCATTTATACCGGCGGTATTCCCGCGCATTTATCGAAATCGCGAAAAGTTACACACCGCTTGTTGAAGTGATGTCAATCGACGAATGCTATATGGATATTACCGGTTCCAAAATATTCGGCACGCCTTTATCGATCGCAGACGAACTGCAGCAGCGGATTCGGGAGGAGCTGTCTTTGCCTTGCTCCATCGGTGTCGCGCCGAATAAGCTGCTGGCGAAGATGGCTTCGGATATGAAGAAGCCGAACGGAATTACGGTGCTGCGGATTCGGGATGTTCCGAAGCTGCTGTGGCACAAGCCCTGCGGGGAAATGTTCGGCATTGGACATAAGACGGCCACGAAGCTGTCGCGCTCAGGCATCCGCACGATTGGAGAACTAGCGCAAGCGGATGAAGAGCGGTTGGTGTCCATGTTCGGCGTACATGGCCATTGGATGAAACGGGCCGCGAATGGTCAAGATGAAGGTGTGGTGAATCCTGAAAGGGAACAGAGCAAGTCCATTGGCCATACGACTACGTTGCCGAAGGACGTCGAGGCGGTTGAAGAAGTACGACGGGTGCTGCTTAATCTAGCTGACCAAGTAGCGCGGCGGATGCGAAGACAGCAATTGATGGCCCAAACGGTGCAGCTGACAATTCGAACGCCGGACATGAAGACGATTACCCGTTCCAATACACTCGAAGATCCGACGGATGACGCCGCGAAGCTGTTAGAAGAAGCGTGGCGGCTCTATGAGCGCCATTGGTCTGAACATAAGCCGGTTCGACTATTAGGCATTACGGCTCAGAATCTGCTCGCGAAGCAGGAAGCAGCTATTCAGCTCGACTTGTTTGATTACGAGCAGCAGCCCAAAAGAGAGCAATTGAACCAGACGATGGACAAGATACGGGACAAATATGGAGAAAACGCACTCGTCACGCTGGGAATGCTTGGTGATGATCCATCTACACTGTTGCGGAACCATCGTGTTCGGGGAACTTCGCTGCAGACTGATTTTTTGCGAGATCAAGACGAATAAGGCAGATTGCAAGTGTTATTCTGCAAGAGCTGCATAGATTGTACAAACGTCTCTAAAAAGTTGGAAATCGTTTGAATTTCGGACTTGTTTGTATTATATTGATAACGGAGGAACCAAGAAGATCTGTACTTTTACAGGAGGGAACTAAACCGATGGCAAAATACACTTGGGTTGATAAAGACACTTGTATCGCATGTGGAGCTTGCGGCGCAACGGCACCAGATATTTATGACTACGATGATGAAGGAATTGCGGAAGTCATTTATGACGGCGACAACAACCAAGGGGTAACCGATATTCCGGAAGATCTGTTCGACGATCTGCAGGATGCTGCAGACGGCTGCCCAACAGATTCTATCAAGATTGCGGACGCACCTTTTAACTAACCTGCTGCACGAATCATTTATAGAGAGAACCTACAGCATCCCCGCGGATTCGCGGGGTTTTTATTTTTTTACAGCTGGAAATTGCCAACGATGCGCTCCTCGTTCTACAATGAGATAGATTGTGATCAAACGAAATGACTATATCATTCTATCAGTATTACGTTGTAGGTGTGGTTCATGTTGTAAAGGAGAAGCGAATGAAAAAAATAGCTGTACCGATGCTAATCGTTGGCATCTTGAGCATGATTACGGCGTACTTGTACAGCTACGGCAATGGCGGCGTGTTCCAAATGGTGGAGCATGCGTTTCGGGACGCCTTGCGGACGAAAAGCGTCGAAGAGCAGATCCCCGACGACAGAATCAAGATTATTGCTATTGATGAAGCGTCATTGCAACAATTGGGACCGTTTCCTTGGCCGCGAGCGGTGTATGCCCAGCTTGTAGGCGAACTTATGCAAGCCGGCGCTCAGGCGGTCGCGTTGGATCTGCTGCTGATTGATCCATCCGAAGAAGTGGAAGACGATCGCGCATTATCCGAACAATTGAGCAAATATGCACACATCTACTTGCCTGTGCAAGTGACGCTGCGCTCGCTCCAACCGGATGGCCAATCGCTTGTCGTGGAGCGCGTCGATCGGCCCGCCCCTTCCATTCGGATTGATCCAGGACAACTCGGGCATGTGAACGTGCTTCCGGATTCCGACGGCGTTATCCGTAATATGAGCTTGGGACTGCCTGATGAGCAGGGGATGATGCTCCCGTCGCTCGACATACTTATGGCCAACCGGCTCTTGCCGAAGGAGCAGCAGATTCGTTGGGACCCGAATGACAATGGGTGGTACCAGGGGAGGGAACGAATTCCGACAGACGACCGCCACCAAGTTGCCATTGATTTCTTCTCATCACCTTATGGATACGGGGAAGAAGCGATGAACGGGTATGACCGGCAATCATTCTGTGATGTGCTGGCTGGAATTGTAGATCCTGCTTATTATAAGGACACGATTGTGCTGATCGGCCCTTATGCGACTTCACTCAGCGACCGTCATATGACTCCGCTGAGCCGTTCGATGACGCTTTATGGCGTCGAAATTCACGCTAACATGATTCAATCTTTGGTGGAAGGACGGTTCTATAAAGAAGCTCCCTTCGGATGGAGCGTGTTCGCCTTAATTACGGGCATCTTTGCGGCCGCATGGTGCGCATATCGGATTCGCGGCGTGCGTGGAGCTCTGTGCGGATTGAGCATGATCGTCGGTTACACTCTCATATGGGTCGGGATATATAGTATTGGGGCGGTATTTATTCCGTATTTAACGGAAGTTATCGGTATGTCCGCGGCCTATATCTTAGTTATAGCGTACCGCAGCCGGGAAGACAGGCGTGCGCGCCAACAAGTGGAAGAATTGTTCGGACGCTACGTTTCTCCGGCTGTCGTGACGGAACTGCTGCAATCCAATGTTCCGATTCGGGCGGGGGGCACGAAGTGCGACATTACGGTTATGTTCATTGATATCCGCGGATTTACTCCGCTGTCCGAGCGGCTCGAGCCGGAACGGACGATCCAAGTGCTGAACCAATATTTACACTTGTGTGCGGAGACCATTTTTCAGCATCATGGCACTCTCGATAAGTTCATTGGTGACGGAGTGATGGCCATATTTGGCGCCCCACACACATTGGATCGACATGCAGAGCACGCTGCACGTGCGGCCATGGAGTTGCAGCAGCGCTCGGAAGATCTGTACCGTAAGATATCTGCAGAGCTTGATGTATCTGTACGTTTTGGTATCGGTATCCAAAGCGGAGAGGCGGTGGTCGGCAATGTTGGTTCGGAGACGTTGCGGCTTGACTACACGGCAATTGGCGACACCGTCAATGTAGCGGCACGGTTGGAATCGCAGGCGAAGCCGGGACAAGTGCTGGTTGGTGAAGAAGCGAACCGACGCATTCAAGATGCGTTCGAGACCCAATCGATCGGGCCGCTTCGGTTGAAAGGCAAGGCGGAAGCCGTCATGGTGTATGAGCTTATATCAAAATAATTGTAAGTCGGCTTGTTAGCAGAGTTAGCAGAACACAAATTTTAAATATAATAACTTAATTGGATGAAATATTTATAAATGTATTTTTTATATTTTTGTGTAATGATCTGGATAAAAACAGAATATTTTTTTACATTTTCATGAAAAGAGGGACACGCATATAGTAGAAATGTGTATAATGTCCGATATGTAAAGGAGAGGAGGGTGAAAGTGAAACAAATTGCAACGTGTAGTCTGGCGTTCATCTTCTTATTTGTCACCTTCATCGGTCCCGGTACGGCGAAAGCTTCGGATAAAGCGGTTCGGTTTGCAATAGTGAAAGAATGGAAAGGGAGCGTGACCGTCACTAAATCAGGTGGGGACAAAGCGCTTCAAGTATTTAATAAAATGAGCATTAACCAGGGAGACCGTATTGAAACCGGACCGAAATCGAGTGTTGTGCTGCAGTTGGCAGGCAATGATGAAGAAGACGAGCTGACCATTGGTGCTGATGCAGATGTCAGTTTTACGGAGCTGAAAATTAAGGACGGGGTAAAGACACGAATCGGTGTGTTGGCCGGTTCGGTGTTCACTAAGGTGAAATCGTTAACAGGGGCGGATGACCGCTTTGAGTTAGAGACGCCAACGGCTGTTATGGCTGTGCGCGGAACGCAATTCGGCGTCTATGTGCACCCTCGGTTAGGCTGGACGCAGTTGCACGTGATAGCAGGTGTCGTACAAGCACAATACCCCGTTGCATCTGAGAGTGGTGGCAAAGATCGCCTAACAGCTGATGGAACAAGCACGTCAGCGGCGGTTAATAATCAAGGCAAGATAACACAAAAGGAAGCTAAGGGTGATGCGGCGTTCGTTACGTTCGAGCATCAGTTCGTATACCCAGCGCAAAGCGCAACGTTCATACCGGCAAGAGGGCGTGGCATTGAGGCTCTCTATGAATATGCCAATATCGAAGCGGTACTTACCGAACTTGATCCGGCCATTCTTCGATCCATGGTCACTGGTTATGCGGATGCCGCTAAGGAGAACGATCAATATGTGAAGGCTTGGCAAAAAGATGGATGTGCCATTGATTACTCTGGGTTGGTTCACAAATCGTGCGAAATACTGAGATCGTTCAGTCGATTGGACGGCGATACGGTAAGCATCCAAGCTGCAGAGAACGAACAAAGCTTTGAAATTCGCGTCGTACATAACATGAAGGTTTATTTGGCTGCACTCGTGCGAGTCGCTGTAGATTCTGGCATGCTTACCCGGAAGGAAGCAGATGCAAGCCGGATTCCATGGCGGGAGGCGACACTTCAAATCAGTGAAACGGAGAGGCAGCAGCAGCATTGGGTTCTAAAGCGTCTGGAGAAGTGGATAAGCGGGCAGAAGAGAGTAAATCCACATGATTCAAGTATTACATCGGCTGGATGTAAGCAGAAGGTAAATGGAATCGAATCTCAGGTTCTTGACGAGTTAGAGTGGAAGTACGCCAATTCACTAAGTCCGTCAGAACGGATACGATTTATAGAAAATTTGAAGGTTGCTCAGTTGGAATTATGCAAGAATACTTATGAATATTTAGTATGTTGTGAATCGAGTTCATCGGTAGCGGACGGTTCTTTAGGGAATAGGGATGGAGATATTATCACTCCGAACCCAGATCCCGATCCGAAACCGGATCCTGACCCGGATCCAGATCCAAAACCGGATCCCGAGCCGGACCCCGATCCGAAACCGGATCCTGACCCGGACCCAGATCCAAAGCCGGATCCTGACCCGGACCCGGATCCAAAACCGGATCCTGACCCGGAGCCGGATCCAAAGCCGGATCCCGACCCGGACCCAGATCCAAAACCGGATCCTGACCCGGATCCAGATCCAAAGCCGGATCCCGAGCCAGACCCGGATCCGAAACCGGATCCTGACCCGGACCCAGATCCAAAGCCGGATCCTGACCCGGATCCAGATCCAAAGCCGGATCCTGACCCGGATCCAGATCCAAAGCCGGATCCTGACCCGGATCCAGATCCAAAGCCGGATCCCGACCCGGACCCGGATCCAAAACCGGATCCCGACCCGGACCCGGATCCAAAACCGGATCCCGACCCGGACCCGGATCCAAAGCCGGATCCTGACCCGGACCCGGATCCAAAACCGGATCCCGACCCGGATCCAAAACCGGATCCTGACCCGGACCCGGATCCAAAACCGGAACCTGACCCGGATCCAGATCCAAAACCGGATCCTGACCCGGACCCGGATCCAAAACCGGATCCTGACCCGGACCCAGATCCAAAACCGGATCCTGACCCGGACCCGGATCCAAAACCGGATCCTGACCCGGATCCAGATCCAAAGCCGGATCCTGACCCGGATCCAGATCCAAAGCCGGATCCTGACCCGGATCCAGATCCAAAGCCGGATCCTGACCCGGATCCAGATCCAAAGCCGGATCCTGACCCGGATCCAGATCCAAAGCCGGATCCCGACCCGGACCCGGAACCAAAACCGGATCCTGACCCGGATCCAGATCCAAAACCGGATCCCGAGCCGGACCCAGATCCGAAGCCGGATCCTGACCCGGATCCAGATCCAAAACCGGATCCCGACCCGGATCCAGATCCGCAGCCCCAAGCTCATGTATTTGAGATCGCAAGCAGTGTCGATCATGTAGCACCTAACAGCAGATTAGTTGTTGATATGGTGCTGAAGCGATTGAAGACAAAGTTGAATGTAGTGGCTGTGGAGTTCACGGTGGAAATATCAGGGGGTACATTGGATTCTGTTGAGTTAAATGATGACAAAGCAGTCTATCGTCATGGCGGAAGTAAATTCGTAATCGCTCATCATCCTAACGATTATGACAAGAGCAACAGCGTTGATTCGATAACAGTTTCAGGTAATCGGTTCGTGTACCGATTGGTTGTAACGACACCGGAAACGGTATCGCTTGAAAGCGATGATCAAATCCTGAGCTTGCCATATATTGCTGGCGAAAGTGGCACGATGTCTCTAAAGCTGTCGGAGGTTCGGTTTTACGACGCTACCGGAGCCTTATTAGAATTAAACACGATGGACCAACCGCTTGAAATCATGGTGAATCCGTAACAAATGGAGGGGATAATTACGGATGAATCTAAAGCTTAGTAAGATCAGATGCAATTATTGCCTCGCTGTAATTCTTGCAGCATCCATTCTCGGTATGAGTATCGATAGTACGGGATACGCGTTAGGGGCAACTACAGACTTGAACCAGCGTTCGGCGGCAAAATGGGACGACAAATCGATGGAACGTTTTGAAACGCCAGCAGTGAATTGGAAGTGGTGGAAGACGGGCCCACAGTGGTATGAGGTCGTTCATTGGGCCGGAACAGGGGTATCGGGTTGGAAGGATGGTCTGAAAGGAGAGGCCGAATTCCGCTTCCCTACCGGACTGATGGCCGAGCCAGACGGCTCGCTTCTCATAGCAGATACACGTAATCATCGCCTGCGGAAGGTGAATGAAGGAGGTCAAGTCCGTACGGTTGCGGGGACGGTAGCTCATACCAGCGCCGACACAATACCGAAGGGGGGCTTACGTGACGGGGGCGCCTCACAGGCGATGTTCAATGAACCTGTCGGTATGGCGAAGGATAAAGCGGGAAACCTGTATATCGCAGATTCAGCAAATCATGTTATTCGTAAGCTTGACCGGGATGGCCGTGTTACGACTGCAGCCGGAGACGGAGTGGCGGGTTGGCGTGATGGATCAGGGACGTCAGCACGATTCAATCAGCCTCGCGCCATCGTCGCAGCCAATGACGGTACGCTGTATGTGGCAGATACTCTGAATCACGTTATCCGCCGCATCGATCCGAAGGGGAACGTCAGCACCTTGAATGCGCGCTCGGAGCGGATAGTGGAGTATTCACCAGGTGCGGTAGCTGCAGCTGGGGATTATCTCGACGGAGCGCTTGCGCAGGCCCGATTCAATGAACCAAGCAGTCTTGTTATGAACGCCGACGGTCAGCTGATTGTAGCCGATACGGGCAATCATCGGATCCGCCTCGTTGACGTAGCGAAGCAAAGCGTTACTACGCTTGCAGGGAACAGTTCAACCGCCAACTATTCCAAGCATTTTCCTGATGCGTCTTTATATGCAGCGGGAGGCTACCGGGATGGAAAGGCGAGCGAAGCGCTCTTCAACAGCCCAACAGGAATCGCGCTCACGGATGAAGGCGGTGTTGTTGTGGCGGATCGTTGGAATCACGCGATCCGTTATGTGTATAAGGGAAGTGTGTGTACGCTGAGCGGGCAAGCGGAACCAAGCGGGGATGCGGATGGGTTGGCCTCATTCGCCGAATTCCACGAACCGGCAGCGGTCGCCGTGCTGCCGAACGGCACGATTGCTGTAGCGGATGCCTTTAACAACGCAATCCGCCTCATTCGCCGCTACGAGCTCCCGCAAGGTGTCATTCCTTCGGGCAGAGAGCTTGGCGTAAAGGACAAAGATATTCAGCTTGTCTATAATCGGCGATTAATCAAGACGGATGCAGCACCCGTCATTCAGAACGGCCGCACGTTTCTGCCATTGCGTGTGGTGGCGGATACTCTTGGTTACAAGACAGAATGGTCAGCAGACGGTCAGGTTCGTTTCTCGTTCGGAGAGATAGAATTCGAGATGAAAGCAGGGAGCAAGCAGGCAGTGCGACGGGAACACGGAACGGTATCGGAATTGCAATTGCAGGATGCCCCGTTCGTTCATGAGGGCCATATCGTCGTTCCCGTACGGTTTGTCGCCGAACAGTTCGGATTTCATGTTCAATGGATTACTGAAGCGCGAGCGGTTGTTATTCGCGATCAAATCTATGTACGCTACGCAGCAACGGGATCACATTTTCCGCCGCGTCGTTAGCAAGCAGACAATAGAAGGAGGGGAGCGAAGTGCCGCCGGAATCAGACGCGAAGCATCCGCAATGGACAGAGAAAGACCAAGCCTATATGAAACAGTACATCGAGGCGCATCCGGATAACCGTATGGCGTGGTACTTGTTGGGCAAACAGTACGAGCGCTCCGGTGAGCAAGGTAAAGCCAATTACTGCTACAATCAAGCAGGCGAGATTTACAACGCATTCGAAAATGTGCCGCTCCCTTCCGAGACCGTCGAGGAATGGGCTAAAAAGCGCGAAGAGCAGGAGAAACTCCGCCGTTCTCGCCGCAGTCTGGTGCGTCTGATTCTATTTGTACTCTTGTTTTTCATTATGATAGGATCCATACCGGGCGGACAAGCATCGGCACCATCTTGGCCGATGAAGGCAGCCGGAGAGCAGGACCCCTCTGACAAGCGCGTCGGGAAATCTAAGGCTGCCGCAATATCCAACGATGAATCCAATGAAGCGGCACAGCAAGCCTTTCTGGTTCCGGCTTCGGATGATGGCGCGTATGCCGCTGCGGTGAAGCGGGTATTCGGAACTTCCGTTGATGGAGAGTGGAAGAAATACCTTGTGAATATCCCAACTTATGATTCGTGGTGGCTATGGTCGCACTCGCTCCATGCGATTCTTCAGGCTGAGTCAAGCGAGGAAATGAATCACATTATGGTCACGCCGCTCCAGGATCCTAAATGCAATTGTGGCGAGGAGCAGGAGCAGGCAAGTTCATTTGTGAGCGGTTGGATACAAGCCAGCGAACAGAGGTTAGTTGCCAAGTCGGCATTGACCGCTATGGTTCGCCGTCACGGAACCGCTCCGAACGAGTGGGGGAAGCTTGCCAAAGGCTATCCTTCCAATGTGGTGTCTGGTACGTCAACGGAAGTCGAAACGGCATATGACAACGTATATAAGCAATACAAGGACGGGGTGCAAGGGAAGAAGGCGGACCCGAAAGCAGCAAAGGAACACGCGTTGAAGCGGGTATGGAGCGACCAATCTGATCCTTTCCGGGAGCCGCTGCGCATCGTAGTGGACAAGAAGAGCCATCGATTGGCGGTCGTGAGTGGGAACATTATCGTTCGCAATTATAAAGTTGGGCTTGGAGGAAAGCGGACGCCGGAAGGGCGGTTCCAAATTACAGAAAAAGTTGTGGATCCGAACGGTTCTTCTACCGGTGACTTCGGAAGCCGCGGCATGACGTTATCCGACTCGTTATATGCCGTACATGGTACGAATGAGCCAGATAGCATCGGTAAGGACAGATCTCTTGGATGCATTCGCATGCTGCGTGAAGATGTTGAGGAGTTATTCGATATGGTTCCTATCGGTACGGAGGTAAGCATTGGAACGGATCTGCTTCCGGAGCAGCCAATCGTGCCTGACACAGAGAAGCGCTATCGCTTGGATTTAACGCCGAAGCAGGACAACCCGAAGAAGATTTACCGTTGGTTGGATTAAGAAGTAAGAATGTGAAAGAGCCGGGTCCACAAGGAAACTTGGAACCTGGCTCTTTGTCCGTTCGTCGTATTAAATTATCCATTCGTAAGAAGTAAAATTGAGACGATAATGACAATAAGCACCAGAACTCCCCCGAGCCAATACAGAGCTTTCTTGTTCATTACTTCATTTGATTTGGTCGGTATTGTTGGAGGTTTTCGTTTCGTTGCCATAGGTCATCACCTTTCATCGTAGTAACCCTATCTATAGTTGTATTGTAATCGGTTTCTAAGCAAAAGGCCAGACATGTCTTAGGGACAATACAGACTTTTCTTTTTAGGAAGAAAGCTTTAAACTATTTCATAGAGCCTAATGCCGCTAGAAGCTATGTATACATATACCACCATTTGGGAAAAATGAGAGGCGCATCTTCTGCGGTATGGTAACTTCACGCATGCTGTCAGTACCATGGCTTGAATGTATGGCATAATGAACGGAGTGGAACCTTTGTTGTATCGCACTATTGCTAAACCGTTATTTTTCAAAATGGATCCTGAACAAGCGCATCATCTTGTCATCGGAGGAATGTCAAAGGCCGCTAAAATACCGGGAGGGCTTGCCCTGATGCGGGGAATGTACGGTATCAAGCCGGACCCTGCCTTGACGAGTTCCTTGTTCGGCTTAACCTTCGACAGCCCGATCGGACTTGCGGCCGGACTCGATAAGAACGCGGAAGCCGTGCGCGGATTTTCTACCATCGGTTTCGGGTTCATGGAGGTAGGAACGGTGACGCCGCAAGGACAGCCGGGCAACGACAAGCCGCGCATGTTCCGACTGCCTCCGGATGAGGCACTCATTAATCGCATGGGCTTTAATAACGAAGGAGCGAACGCGATGCGCGCGCGCCTCTCTTCCTTAACGGCAAGACCAATTCCGATATGGGTGAATATCGGTAAAAATAAAGTGACTCCGAATGAGGAGGCACATGAAGACTATTTGAAGTGTGTCCGGGCTTTATATGACGTTGCGGATTTATTCGTCGTGAACATCAGTTCTCCGAATACCCCGGATCTACGCAATTTGCAGCATGGAGATGAACTAAAAGCGCTGCTGCAGGCGGTTGTGACAGAAATGAATGAGCAGAATTCTGCACGCGGCCGCAGCAAGGCCGTCCTCGTAAAAATTGCTCCGGATGTGTCCGACAGCGAGCTGCAGCATATGACCGAGACGATTGTGAATAGTGGCGTATCCGGTATTATAGCTACCAATACGACGTTGTCACGCATGGGGGCTTCCCATGTGCACCGATTGGAGACGGGGGGCTTAAGCGGCAGGCCGCTGGCGGAACGATCTACCGAAGTGATTTCACAATTGTATCAAATGACGAACGGATCGATACCGATTATCGGCTCTGGCGGGGTCTTCACCGCTGAGGATGCTTACCGCAAGATTCGGGCTGGGGCTAGTCTGGTGGAAATATATACAGGGCTCATATATAGAGGACCGGGTATTAATCGGGAATTGGCATCGGGGCTTAAGCGGCTGCTGGCGCAGGACGGGTTTCAGCATATTTCCGAGGCTGTCGGCACGAATCATCGTTGAACGGGGCATAGACTTCTGCAAGCTAGTCATAGACATCGCCTATAACATAAAGTAACGGGTGGAATGGACAGGAGGCGTTCACATGGACGGAAGAGATTGGGGAAAATTTTTGCTGCCTTATGAACAGGCCGTCGAAGAACTTAAGGTCAAATTCAAGACGATGCGCTCTGAATTGAAAAAACGTGAGGAGTACTCACCGATTGAATTTGTGACTGGACGCATTAAACGTATCTCCAGCATACTTGACAAGGCGAAGCGATTGAACGTTCCACTTGAAGAGTTGGAGCGGGGGATTGAAGATATTGCTGGTATACGCATTATGTGTCAATTCGTTGATGATATACATCGAGTGGCTGAGTTTATCCGCCACCGCAAAGATATGAACGTTCTTTACGAGAAAGATTATATTACGAATTACAAAGAAAGCGGGTACCGCAGCTTTCATATGATTGTAGAATATCCCGTGCAAACGGCGCTCGGCCAAAAAGTCGTGCTGGCAGAAATTCAGATTCGAACGCTAGCCATGAACTTCTGGGCTACGATTGAACATTCGCTTAATTATAAATATAAGGACAGCCTGCCGGACGATGTCCGCGACCGGTTGAAGACGGCAGCCGAAGCCGCATTTATTCTCGATAATGAAATGTCCAGCATCAGACAGGAAATTCTGGTCGCGCAGAGCAGCTTTGAAGACAAGTCCAAAATTGTGCATAACTGTTTGGCATTTATTCAAGAGCTGTATTACTATCATCGAATCTCCGAGGCGATCCAACTTCAAAATCGTTTCAATGAGGTGTGGGAGCGGAACGATATAGACGAGCTCAAGCGGCTGGAAGAGGATATTATCGCTGAAATGCAACGGGCGAAGAAGAACGGAGATCCGATTGAATGAGCGAAATGGCAGATGAGCCGTCAATCGCATATGACTGCTTGTATGTCCAGTTCATCAAGCTGTTCAATGAAAAGCGGGACTACTACGCTTGTCACGATGTCATGGAGGAACTGTGGCTGGAGGAAGGGCGCAAGCCGTTGCTGCAGGGGCTTCTGCAGATAGCTGTCGGGCTGTATCATTTTCAGAATGGCAATCATCGGGGTGCCATTAAGCTGCTTGAAGCAGCCCTTGACAAGCTGAGCTTGCATCCTGAATACATAATGGGCATTCATCTGGAGAAGCTTCGTCATGACGCGGGGGAGATGCTGGCGCTGCTGCTGCGTTCACCAGAACTTCCACCGTTCTGCGACCTCACGATCGTCATTGCGGACGAACGATTGCAGCAGGAAGTCGATACCGCGATTCTCCCGCCCGAATAATGTGAAGGGACGCTGCACGATGTGCGCCGTCTTAGCCTGTTGAGAAATCTCAACAGGCTATTTTTTATTTGTTTTCTTTATTTATTCACCGCATTAATGTGTTGCGCTGAATTTGGTTAAGTTATGGTTATGCAACTATAGCTACAATATTTCGTCATGTGCGCATACCATCATCCTAGAACATTTCGCCTCTTGACAGCTGCTGGTTCTTACTTATAATCATTACTATCACTTATTATTGCTTAGTATAACTTATTAATACTTAAATTAACTTAACTGATGGGAGAGAAAGGCATGTTTCAAGAGGAACGGCTCGTCGCTATTCTGCAACATTTGCAGGTCAATAAGCGCATAGAAGTCGACGAAATCTGCGATCTGCTGAGCGTGTCGCGCGATACGGCCAGACGGGACATCATCAAGCTGGAAGAACGGGGTTGCATCGTCCGCACCCGCGGCGGAGCCATCCTGCCGACGATATCGAAGGAAATGCCGAACTATGAGCAGCGACTGCAGAAGGAGACGACGTCCAAGCAGGCGATCGGCCGCTTGGCTGCCTCTCTGCTTCATGATGAGGATTACCTGTACGTCGACTCTTCCACGACCGTTCGTTATGTGGGGGAATATATGACGACCAAGCGGAACGTCGTCGTTACCAATTCCATCGACATGGCCGGCATGCTGGCGTCAAAGGACGAAGCGCGGATTCATCTGCTCGGCGGTCTGCTGTATAACGGACAGCGCATGGTTTATGGCGCCCGAGCCATCGAAATGATGTCCGACTACCACCTCGATAAGGCGTTTCTCGGCACGTGCGGCCTTTCGATGGGCGGCCTGACGACAGACTTCGAGGAGGAGAGCTATCTCATCCGTCAAGTCATACGGAAGGCCGATCAAGTCATCGTGCTGGCCGACCATTCCAAGTTCGGCAAAACGATGTTTCACCGTGTGACCGGATTAGAGGACATCGACCTTATCATTACGAACCGGGAACCGGACGAGGAATGGAAACGGCAGCTGCACGAGGTCGGCGTGGAACTGGTGGTAGCGGACGGAGGTGTGCGGCATGATTAATCGGCTCATTTGGATGGGCTGTCTATCGTACGTCGTGACTGGCGTGACGCTCGTTATTATGGGTGCCGTCCTTCCCGAACTGCTCGCCCACTATGGGTTGAACTACACCGATGGCGGGGTGCTTATCTTCGTGCAGTTCATCGGGATGCTCATCGGCGTGCTCGGCATGCCGGCCGTCTCCCGCAGGTTCAGCCGCAAACGGGGCGTCATGCTGGGGCTTCTCCTCATCAGCGTTGAACTGCTGCTGTTCTTTCTTCCGCCTTGGCCGGTCGTCGTTCTGCTGGCCGGACTGGCCGGTGCCGGAGCAGGGCTAGTGGAATCGTGCATAGGCACGATTATTCTCGTGGCCGTTAAGGAACGGCAGGCCGTCGCCATGAGCAAGCTGGAGGTGACCTTCGGCATCGGCGCTTTGACGATTCCGTTCGTGGCGAGTTTCTTGATTGCGCGCGGCATATGGGCCTACTCGTTCCTGCTGCTGGGCGTGTGCGCGCTGGTGACGGTCATCGGGTGGCAGAGGCTGTCGTTCGGCAATATCGATGCAATGCTGACCCGCACGGTGGAACGGGGCAACCGAGAGACGAAGCCGACTGCGTATACTGGCAAGGGCCTGCCATTTCTTGTGCTGTGTGCCGCATTTTTCATGCTTTACGGGGGAAGCGAAGTATCCGTTGTTCATTTCTTCCCGTCTATTTTTATCGAAAAATGGGGCATCGCCAGCTCCCAAGCGACGCTGACCGTTACCGTCTACTGGCTCGCGATGGTTATAGGGCGGGCGTTGTGCGGCGTGCTCGCGGAGAAGCTGACGTATTACCGCTTCCTCTGGCTGACCACCTCGGGGAGCTTGCTTGTGCTGCTTCTGTTGCCGTTCAGCACGCAGGCATGGGGCGGCTTCGCGATCAGCTTCCTGCTCGGGCTCGGGATGGCGGGCATGTTCGCGGTCATGCTTATCTATGCCAACCAGGCGCTGCCTGGCATGACGGAGCGGACGACAAGCATTCTGCTGGCCGCCAACGGGCTTGGCGGCTCGCTCATGCCGATTGCCGTCGGGTGGATGATGGACGTATGGCCGGTACAGACCGTGCTGTGGCTCTTCGTCGGAGTCATGTTGACGATGCTGCTGCTCGTGTTCGTCTCCAGACGCTGGCAGGGGATGACGTCGATGACCCGTTCGACGGGCCCTATTAGCGAAGCGGGGATAGCGTGCGAGGAGGCGCTGTACGAGTAGTCGAAATGGGTTGGACGACAAGCAATTCCGGCTGCCGGGCAACGGGAGCGGAATTGCTTTTTTGCCGTACAATCATAGGAACCGGATTCCGGCCATATAATTTGACCATTGGTGCAATAACTCTTTGCTTGCGCAATTTTCTTGCAGTGGAATGCATGATTACGTCTTATCGATTCATTATCCATCCTGAAGCAGGCTAGCAGCATTTGGGAGCAGAGGAGGGCAAGTGATGCCGAGACAACTTCACTATGCCGTCGCCATCGTCGGGGCGGGCAGCGCCGGATTGTCGGTTGCAGCCCGCTTGCTGCGCGCATCGAAAGGGCTTCACGGTTCAGTCGTACTTGTCGATCCGCAGACCAAGCACTATTATCAGCCGTTGTGGACGCTCGTCGGCGGCGGGGTCGTCCGCAAGGAGATGACGGAGCGCAACCAGAAATCGCTTATCCCGAAGGGCGCCGACTGGCTGCAGGAAGCAGTCGTGCGCTTCCATCCGGATGAGAACCGCTTCGTTACCGGGGCTGGAACCGAAGTCCGATACGACGTCCTCGTCGTTGCGGCGGGCATCCAGATTGATTGGGACCGGATTAAGGGCTTGAAGGAGAGCATCGGGTACGGCGGCGTCTGCAGTAATTATGATTACAACTACGTGGACAGTACTTGGAAGTCCATCCGCGAATTCCGGGGCGGCACCGCCATCTTCACGCAGCCGAACACGCCGATCAAGTGCGGGGGTGCGCCGCAGAAGATTATGTACCTGGCCGACGATGCGTTCCGCCGGTCGGGTGTCAGAGAGAAGACTGACGTCGTCTTCGCTTCGGGCAATGCAACCATCTTCGCCGTCCCGAAGTATGCCGAAGCGCTCAACCAGGTCGTGGAACGGAGAAGCATTACAGCGAAGTATAAGCGCAATCTGGTGGAGCTCATCGCGAGCCGGCGGGAAGCCGTGTTTGAGCATACGGACACGAAGGAGCGGGAGACGATTCAATACGGCATGATTCATGTCGTCCCGCCAATGTCCTCCCCGGCCTTCATCCGGGACAGTCCGCTCGCAGACGCGGGCGGGTGGACGGAGGTCGACAAGCACACGATGCAGCATGTCCGGTTCGCGAACGTGTTCGCCTTGGGGGATTGCAGCAATCTGCCTACCTCGAAGACCGGCGCCGCCATCCGCAAGCAGGCGCCTGTAGCGGCCTGTAATGTGTTGAACGTGCTGGCGGGACAGCCGCTAGATGCGAGCTACGACGGATATACGTCCTGTCCGCTCGTGACGGGATACAACCGGCTCATTTTGGCGGAGTTCGATTACGATCTGACCCCGCGTGAGACGTTCCCGTTCGACCAATCGAAGGAGCGTTATAGCATGTATGTGCTGAAGAAGAGCCTGCTGCCGAAGCTGTATTGGCACGGCATGCTGAAGGGACGCATGTAGGTGGCGGCAATGAGACAGGTATCTCGACTAATGACTGTACCAGAGAAAGGGGAGAGCGGCATCCATGCTGCTGCGTTATTTCTACGATGAGAAGCTGGCCCATGCGTCGTATCTTGTGGGCTGCCAAGCGACGGGGGAAGCGATCGTCATCGACCCGGCTCGCGACGTCACCCCGTATTTGAAGACGGCCCAGGCGGAAGGGCTAACGGTCGTCGCTGCGGCGGAGACCCATATTCACGCCGATTTCGTATCGGGCGCCCGCGAAATGGGGGCAAAGCACAAAGCAACGCTGTACGTGTCGGGCGAAGGCGGACCGGATTGGTCCTATGCTTACGTGAGTGAAGAGAACGGGCATCAGTTGAAGCACTGCCTTGTGAAGGACGGAGATCGATTCAACATAGGCAGACTTGAGTTCGAAGTGCTGCATACGCCAGGGCATACACCTGAGAGCGTATCGTTCCTATTGACTGACCGGGGCGGGGGCGCTGATCGCCCGATAGGTATATTCACGGGCGATTTCGTGTTCGTCGGCGATGTCGGCCGGCCGGATCTGCTGGAGAAAGCGGTAGGCTTGGCAGGCACGGCCATGGAGGGAGCGCGGCTGATGTTCCAATCCCTACAGCGCTTCAAGCGGCTAGACGAGTACGTGCAGATATGGCCGGCACATGGGGCTGGCAGCGCGTGCGGCAAGGCGCTCGGCGCTGTTCCGTCCTCGACGGTCGGATACGAAAAGAGGTTCAATTGGGCGTTGTCCTTCAACGATGAGCCATCATTTGTGGACGCCCTGTTGGCCGGGCAGCCTGAGCCGCCGACCTATTTTCCGCGCATGAAGCAGGTGAACCGGGAAGGGCCTGCGCTGCTCACGGATCTTCCCGCACCGGAGTGGATCGAAGGGACGGTTGTTGCGGTTGTAGGCAGCCTCGTGCAAAGAGGTGCGACCGTCATCGACACGAGAACTTCACCGGCGTTTGCGGCCGGCCACGTGGAGGGGACGATTAATCTGCCCTACAACCGCTCCTTTACGTCATGGGCCGGGTGGCTAGTCGATGACGAGCGGCCACTGTACGTCATGGGGGAAGCGGATCAACTGCCTGGGATCGTCCGTGATATGCGGGCCATCGGCATCGATCGAATCGCTGGAACGATAGAAGCTTCGGCGATGTGGAGCGGTGCCCAGTCGGGAGTGGCGGGCTTGCAATCGTACGCCGAGGTAACTCCTGCGGACATTGCCGGCAAGGTAAGTGAAGGGGAGGTGGTGGTCGTGGACGTGCGCTCCGGCGCGGAGTGGGAGGAAGGCCGAATTCCGGGCGCTCGGCACATCCTGCTCGGAACGCTGCCGCAGCGTATTCGCGAGGTGCCTGCCGACAAGCCGGTGCTCGTCCAATGCCGGACGGGGATGCGCTCCGCAATTGCGGCTGGCATTATGCAGGCGCACGGCATCGCGAACGTCATGAACCTGCAAGGGGGTATCGTGCGATGGCGTGAGGAAGGATTGCCTATAGCAAAGTAAGCTGCCTTCCTAATATTTTGCCCCCTTGTTATCTGAACCAAAAGAGAGGCTCGTCCAAATAGGTCTAAATGACCTATTGGAAAGCCTCTCTTTTTATTCGCTCTATTGAAAGAGTTGTGAGACAAGGCGAATTCCGTCTATAATTCCTATAAAAAAGATAGGAATTTACTGTTTACAAGATATTATATTTTTGTTATATTTAAGAAGAGACAACTTCCAGAATATTGCATCAAATACAAAAACCTAAGGAGTGATTCAAAATGAAGAAATTACTTATTTCCCTGTCAGCGCTGGCCGTTCTGGCTGCAGCTTCGCCAGCGTATGCTTCCCCTGTCGTACCTTCCGAATCGGCGGTTCAGAAAGCGCAACAATTTACCAAGTACTATGCGCTGCGGCCGAATGAAATCAGTTCGCTGGAAGGGATTTATTTGAAGAAAGGCCAGCAACTTACTATTTTTGCCCAAGGCAGCTATGCCTACTATTCGGTGTATGATTCAAGCAATCATCTAGGGACCTTTTTCAATAGCAACGTTGGAAGAATATTCACTGCCACGGAAGACGGCTATCTTTATGTTCAATTTGCCGCCCCTTCTTCGTATACGATTAATCACATCACCGCTACATACCAAATCAACTGAACAAGGGCTCTATTATTATCAAGCTGCATGAAGCAGAGTGCAGCTTGCCGCTAATTAAAAAAAGGTGAATCAGGGATGTCCCTGATTCACCTTTTTCCATATTTGCCGTTATGATTAACAGGCTTGTCTCTCCACCATGTGGGCTGCAGTTCATTCATTCTTTCGGCTGGTTTGGCCAGACAGCAATGTGGCGTTCATATACTTTTTGGCCAAATATTGAAAATAAGTCGTCTGCACGGAAGTGATCGCAATGACAAGCGCATTGCGGATAAGAGTACGGTGGCAGTGAGATTGCGGCGCCAGCTTGCTCATGTGATCATCCGTCTTATTGGAGATAATCAGCTCCAGCATATGGTCATGACGCAGCCGCAGCGGGTCGTGTCCGTGAACGTCAAGCACTTGGTCGTTGTTCTGATCAAGCTCTTCGTAGAGTGTGGCGTAGGCAGCATAGAAATTAAGCGGATGAATCACGTCATCCTCATCCTGCTCCGGGTTCATAAATAGCAGCGCTAGCAAGCTTCGTATCGAATCAAAATGAAGAGTTGCCCGTAGATCCTCTACAATAAGAATGAGAGCGGCTTGCTGCAGTGAATACTTCTTGCCAAGCCGGGGGGAGCCTATAAAGTCTTTAATGTCACGCTTGACCCAATTCTGTATGGATGTGATCGAAAAGTTGGAATACTCTACTTGGTTTCCGAGAGCTGCGATTTCATTCAAGGACAGCCCCTCTTTGTGGGAGCGCCCACGCAGTAACTTTTCATAAATGGGCGGTAATGTTGCAGACAGCATAGGAGAAGCGGTTATGTCGAGACCGCTCAGCTGCTGTTGGAATTCCTCCCATGCCTTTTGCAATATCGCTTGCGGTGCTGGAGATTGCTCCCTTGCTGTATTGTCAGCAGGTTGCAGAGCCATGAGAAGTTCAGACATTTTTTTGCGTGTAATGACGAAGCTATCCATCTTTTAACCACCTGATTATTTTGAAATTGCAATAAGCCTATCATAAGATTTTATCGAATTGAAAGTCAAAGCTGAAAAATAAATAAGAGAACTCGGTTTCGTCAGTGGATTGAACTCATGAAGTCAGATTTGACCCAAAACGACTGGATACTCCCTTTGTTTTCTTAGTTATAAGTTCTTATAATAAGTTCAGATGAACTCGAAATGATAAAGGAGAAATTAAATTTGTCTACAGGTGTCAGTTTTTTCTTGTTTGCTATCTTGATATTATTAACCGGTTTCTTTGTCGCAACAGAATTCGCCATTATTAAAATCCGATCCAGCCGAGTGGATCAGATGGTTATTGAAGGACGCAGGAACGCGCTTGCCGTCAAGCAGGTCACCAGTAACTTGGACGGATATTTGTCCGCCTGCCAGTTGGGCATTACGATTACCGCACTGGGACTAGGATGGTTGGGAGAACCGACGATGGAGAAGGTGCTGCATCCGCTCTTTAACTATTTTGCGCTTCCTGTGCAAGTGAGCTCTGTGCTTTCATTTGCCATCGCGTTCATCGTCATTACGTTCCTGCACGTAGTCGTCGGCGAGCTTGCGCCCAAGACGCTTGCGATACAGAAGGCGGAAGCAATCAGCGTGTTGTTTGTGAAGCCGATTATTTGGTTTTACAAACTGATGTATCCGTTTATATGGATGTTGAACGGGTCGGCGAACGCCATCATCCGCTTGTTCGGTCTCAAGCCTGCGAAGGAGCATGAAGAAGCACACTCCGAAGAAGAGCTGCAGATCATTCTGAACGAGAGCTACGAGAGCGGCAAGATCAACAATACGGAGTACGGTTATGTGAGCCGGATCTTTGCCTTCGACGAATTGCATGCCAAGGATATAATGGTTCCCCGTACGGATATGGTTTGTCTCGAAGTGATAGATACGGTGCAGGACAGCATCTCGACGATCAAACGGGAACAATATACGCGTTATCCAGTTATTCAGGACAGTAAGGACCATGTAGTCGGTATGGTCAACACGAAACAATTGTTTCTCCAGTTCGAAGAGATTGCCGATGCTCCGTTATCAGAAGTGATGCATCCCGTCCTGAGCGTGTCAGAGGCAATTCCGGTGAAGCAACTTTTGAAGCGGATGCAGCAGGAGCGCGTGCATATTGCGATTCTCATTGACGAATTCGGTGGTACATCGGGCATGGTTACGATTGAAGACATTTTGGAGGAAATCGTCGGTGATATCCGGGATGAATTCGACGCCGAGGAGAAGGCTGACATTGAATATATTACGGAAGACCAGATTATCGTGGACGGTAAAGTTCTGCTCTCCGACATCAACAACATGCTCGGAACCGATATCGAGAGCGAAGATATCGATACGATTGGGGGCTGGCTATACGATCGCATTCCCGACAGCAGGAAGGGAAGCCAGTACCAAATCGATGGTGTACAGTTCACCATTCTAGAAAAGGATAAACACCGCGTCCGCAAAATTGAGATCGTAAAAGGATAACATAAATTGCCGCTTTTTTCCATCACAGGAATAAAGCGGCTTTTTCTTGCCAGGGCGACGGTGATATGCAACAATTAGGGCGTGTGCGTTCTGTAATTGTTGCGATGCTGGTCTCGAAGCCCCGCATGAGGTTTTTGACTTCATTGTTTTTGCCATAGGCAGCATTATCGGGATCATGTTGAAAAGGAGTGGTATGATGATACAGATAAAAGGATTAACAGAGCTACAGATATATGGGCTCGCCGAAAAGATTGCGGATGGATTTAAAGATAACGCCGGATTTTATTGTTGGGGAGATAGTCCTGAACAAAGAAAATATGTGTTGACTCATTTTTTTAATCTCAACCTTCAGATATTGATCGAAAACGAAATGGCCTACGCGACCTCAGAAAATTATGAGGGGATTTGCGGATTTTGGACAAAAAGCAACAGTTTAAAGCTATCGGAAAAGCTGAAGCTGCTTAAGTTGGCAAAAGTGATTTCAGTTAGCAGTTTCTTGAAAATTGCAAAACAGTTTTCTAAATTGAAAAGAGCAGAAAGCTTTGTCAAGGGCGAAAAGGATTACCTTTTTGTATTTATGATTGTGGTGCAGGAACAGTACAGGCATAAGGGGTATATGCGGCAATTGATGGAGTTTGTGATGGGACAGGCGGATGAGAAAAATATACCCTGTATTTTGGAAACGGACAGCCAAAAAAACGAACAAATTTATAGCCACTATGGAATGAAAACGTTGAGCGTTCAACCGTTGGCCGACGATTTAACTTATTATATTATGGCTTACAATATGGATGGCGATCTTTCTGATCAACCTGCAATAGTATCCTCTAAGTAACTACCTCACTTGAAAGTGCCTACTTCCTAAATTGACAGTAAGGCTCTACAATGAGCGTGTAATTCATAATAAATTGACATGCAAAAGGAGTGGCACAATAATGGAACTTCAATTGGCATTGGATCTGGTAAACATTCCTGAAGCCAAGCAGCTGGTAGCAGAGGTTGCAGAGCATATAGATATCGTCGAAATCGGAACACCGGTCGTCATTAACGAAGGGTTGAGAGCGGTCAAGGAAATGAAAGAAGCGTTCCCGTCCTTGCGCGTGCTGGCCGATCTGAAAATTATGGATGCAGGCGGATATGAGGTCATGAAGGCGTCCGAAGCAGGAGCGGATATCATTACTGTTCTGGGCGTATCGGACGACTCGACAATCAAAGGCGCGGTTGAGGAAGCCAAGAAGCAAAACAAAAAGATTATGGTGGACATGATCAACGTGAAGGACATCGAGGAAAGAGCGAAGGAGATCGACGCGCTTGGCGTTGATTACATCTGTGTCCATTCCGGTTATGACCACCAAGCGGCAGGCAAAAACTCCTTCGAGGAGCTGACGGCCATCAAACGCGTGGTCAAGCATGCGAAAACGGCTATTGCGGGCGGCATTAAGCTGAGTACGCTGCCAGAAGTCATTAAGGCCAATCCAGACCTCGTCATTGTAGGCGGAGGTATCACCGGTCAGGGAGATAAAAAAGCGACAGCAGCCGAAATGCAGAAATTGGTTAGACAGGCCTGATTGCCCATGGAAACGGTAAAATATGCAGCAGAGATCGTACAGGAACTGCATCACGCGGTGGAACGTATCGCGGAAGAAGAAGCTGAGCAGTTGGCCGATATCATTTTGCAGTCGAAGCAGGTGTTTCTGGCAGGCGCCGGAAGATCGGGGTTAATGGGACGGGCTTTCGCGATGCGCCTTATGCATTCGGGGATGAATGCATATGTGGTCGGAGAAACGGTAACCCCCGGCATATCCAAGGATGATGTCCTCATCATTAGCTCGGGTTCAGGGGAAACGAAAAGCTTAATTCCGATGGCCCAGAAAGCGAAGAGCTTGGGGGCATCGGTTGTTACCGTCACGATTAATCCAGAGTCGACAATCGGCAGATTATCGGATGTAGCCGTTATGCTGCCAGGGGCACCGAAGGATAAAGCAAATGGCAGCTATGCCACCATTCAGCCTATGGCGTCATTATTCGAGCAGACATTGTTGGTGTTTTATGACGCGGTTATTCTCCGAATGATGGATAAACGGGAACTGGATTCTGACCGGATGTACGGCAGACACGCCAATCTGGAATAGAGTCGCTCCTCAAGATCGACAGCCATAGGCAGAGCATGCCAGAATCTCGAACCTCAGCTATACATGAGAATAAACACTTCGTGTTATAGTATTCTACAGAAAGGAGGGGCCGGTACGAATGGCAACAGTAATTAAAGACCGCATTAATCTCAAGGAAATCAATTGTGAAAAAGAACTTACCTTGGCCGTCATCGGGGGCAAATGGAAGCTGATTATATTATGGCATCTTGGGCTTGAGGGCACGAAGCGGTTCAGCGAGTTGAAGAATTTGATCCCGCATATTACGCAGAAAATGCTGACGAACCAGCTTCGAGAACTGGAGGAAGACCAATTGATCTCCAGAAAGGTCTACCCGGAGGTCCCTCCCAAAGTAGAATATTCTCTTACCGAACACGGTCAAAGTCTGATGCCGGTATTGCAGATGATGTATGACTGGGGCAAAAATTACGGTGAGAATGTGATCTGGAAAGGTTCAAAGCCATCTGTTACATGTGAATAGCGGTAGCAAGCTCATGTAATACTTTATTTTAACTCCTCATGTTCGCCTTTATTAGGTTGAAACGTGGGGAGTTTTTTGTAGCGAGAAAATATATTGTCACTGGCTTTCCCTAGCCAAAATTTACAGCCTAATCCATCGAGTTTTCACGCTGCCGTTTAACGTATCTCGACACGCCTTCACGTATTCTCATCAACCCTCAACCTACCTCGCTGTACCCTTTTGTTCACTCTCCCAGTGGTTCAGATTGAGCAGGCAAGAGTCGTCAAAGCGTTCTTTAGTTCACTTCCCGGTGGTTCAGATTGAGCAGGCAAGAGTCGCCAAAGCGTTCTTTAGTTCACTTCCCGGTGGTTCAGATTGAGCAGGCAAGAGTCGTCAAAGCGTTCTTTTGTTCACTCTCCCAGTGGTTCAGATTGAGCAGACAAGAGTCGTCAAAAGCGTTCTTTTGTTCACTCTCCCCATGATTCAGTTTGTGCAAGGAACAACAGCCCAGCAACAGAAGGCAATGGCGTATTGGATAAGATACGGATGAATTCATGTTCTTTTTGGAGCGGGTCCTCGAGGTGTCTTGTAAAGAAGGGTCTGATTCTAGCAGTGAAGAACGATTGAACTTTACCAAATGGTGATTCGATTAGTTCTCGTTTTCTGAATTAAGGGGTTAGTGGCCCAAAGGACTTTTTGGAAACCTCTTTTTAGAGGAGAGAGTCGGTATCATACGACTGCTTATAAATGGTCTGGACTAGCATGAAGCGAATCCTGTCAGTTTGCACGCGCCATTGTTGATTTTCCTTAAGGTGAATGTTTGTGAGCATTGCAGCTGGCCATTCTTAAAGCCTCAACAGAGTTTTTCCCATTTGATAGGCGAATTCCTTATTTACAAAATTATTTTTAACGTTAAAATAAGTTTTAGCGATAAAAGTAATTATAAACGGAGGCCTTATTCATGAAGCTGCTGCTAAACAATCGCGCTTTTCGCCATCTCTGGCTCGCGCAAATCGTCTCCGAGCTAGGGGACGGCATCACTCGGCTCGTCGTCATTTTTCTGGTCGCGCACTTATCGAGCAATCCGCTTGCCTTAAGTGTGGTCGTGCTGGCTCAAGTACTGCCCAACATGCTGCTAGGCACGTTCGTCGGACCGTTCATCGACCGCTTCCGCCGCAGCCTCATCATGGTTGCCGCCGACTTGTACAGAGCCGTCATCGTCCTGCTGCTCATCGTGTTCCAGAATGAGCTCTACGGCATCTATGCGTTGGTGCTGCTGCAGGGCATCGGGACTGTCCTCTTCGAGCCCGCGCGCACAGCTATCGTTCCGCGTGTCGTCGGCCAAGAGAACATTACGCAGGCCGTATCGTTCTCGCAGGCGACCTATATGGCGATGAAGCTCATCGGCCCAGCGCTTGCCGGACTGCTCATTCCCTTTGGACATTTTGGCTGGCTGTTCACTTTTAATTCATTTACATTTGTGTTGTCCGCCTTGTTCATCTTTGGAATGTCGAGAGCGCTGTCTGAGGACCTGACGACAGCTCAACAGACAGCCATGACGGGGCAAGAAGAAGAGCAGGTCGTTGCGAAGGAGCCGTATTGGCAATCGTTAAAAGATGGGCTGTACACCATTTATCGCCACGATGGCTTGTTCGCTCTGCTCATCCTGCTTGTTCCCATCATGCTCGTCATGGGAGTCATCAACACGAATTTGAACGCGGCGCTGTTGCAGTCGTTCCGGATTCCAGCTGAGCATTTCGGCTTCATCTCCAGCATGATTGCTGCCGGAAGCATTATGGGAGCGTTGGCCGCCCCTTCTCTGCTGCAGCGGCTCAGAACGAATGTGATGCTCTTGGGTGCCGTGGGCGCCATCGGCTTGTTCTGCATGCTGATTGTGCCGTTGTTCCATTTATATCAGGAAAGCGGGGTCCTCAGCGTCTATGTATGGGCGCTTGGCGTTGGCGTGTCCATCTCATGCACGAACGTGCCGCTGAGCAGCCTGTTCATTACGCTGATGCCGGATGAGATGCGGGGCCGAGGCTCGGGTGTGTTCGAGTCCGTCGCGCAAGCGGGAACGGTGCTCGGCATCGGTGCGGGCGGCTTGTTCGCCTCTCTGTTCGGCGTATTGACGGCTACTGCAATTGCCGGATTGCTGCTTATCACTGTCGCTGCCGTTTTCCCTCTGTTAAAATATAATCAAGCGCTTCGGCAATCGAACGAGACGAAGCTGTCGGGAGGAGGCCAAGCCGCGTCTTCTTCGGGATAAGGGGGGACATCTTGCGAGAGAACAAGATTATTGATGATATCGAGTTGGCAAAAATATTGCTCGACCCGCGCCGCATGCACATATTGCGGCTCGCCCAAGACGAGCCAGTCACGGTTAAGCAGATGGCAGAGCAGATGGATGAGAAGCCGTCCCGGCTCTATTATCACGTCAAGAAGCTGGAAGAGGCTCATTTGTTGGAGCTTGTGGAGACGAAGCAGCAGGGAAATCTGATTGAAAAATATTACCGGTCGAACAATGAACATCGGAGCTTTACGTTCGGCAAGCAGCTGACCGCGGAATACTCCAGTTACATCGTGCAGGAAATACTTCGCATCACCCATCAAGGCATGGGCTTGATTGAAGAGGGAATGAAGATGGGTCAGATCGGCGAGGGCATGCTGGCGGAAGCCAATATCGCATACGCATCGTTGACACCGATGGAATGGGCAGAGAAAACGCATCTCGTACAGAACGCGATTTCCTCTAACAAGGAGCAGTCTCCGTTCGAGCCGTCCGAATCGGATATCGCAAAGAACGCCGAGTTATCCAAGCAGACGACGAAGGATGATTACGTATTCGTGATGCTCAGCTATCGGTTGAATGACGTGCCGGACGGACAGAACGAGCCTGAAGCGTGAATAAGCCGGTGCAAGCTTACCCGTGTCTAAGTAAGATGGATCGATAGTGAGCAAGTCTACGCAAGTTTCGGATATCGCAGCACAACCAAAAGGCCAACCAGAAATCTCTGACTGACCTAATCATACGAAAGACCGCTCTGCATCCTTCCCAGCGGGACAGGAGAACGAGAGCGGTCTTTTGTTATTTGTATTATTGCAGGACGACGGTGTCGCCTTCCTTTAAGCCTTCCAGAACTTCGGTCTTCTCTGGGGTCTCCATTCCAATCTTGATGTCACGGCGTTCGTATTGGCCATTGCCTTTGTCCAGCATGACGTAATAGTTGTCCTTCTCACGCATGACCGCCACGGTTGGCACGACGATCGCATTTTCTTTGCGGTTCGTTTCGATTTGGCCTGTCAGGCTGAGACCCGCAATCAGATGCTCATTAGCATCCAGCGCGATGATGACTTCGAATTGTGCGGGCTGGTTCGCGTTTTGTTGATCGGTCACGCTTTTGGCAAATTTCGAAACCTTCAACACTTTGCCTTTCAGCTTCTCATTCTTCATTGCATTCATCTTCACGACAACCGGCATGCCCGCTTTAATGCGGAACACATCTTGCTCTCCGACTGGCGTTACAAGCTGAAGCTTGCTTAAATCGACGATTTTGCCGATGCGGTCATTATCCTTAACGGCTTGCGGCAGCTTGTTCGGATCATCATATAGGAAGATGCCGGAGGCAGGCGCCGCATAAGTGGCTTCCGCTAGCTTCTTCCGTTTTTGGTCTAGATCCTTCTGTTGGATGTCGAGTGTTACATTGTTCAATTCCGACTGCAGCTTGGCTGTTTCCTTTTCCGCGAATTTCTTTTTCATCTCCGCTTCCGTTGAAGGAAGCAACTGATCTTCGTCGGCAAGCTTCAACTGCATCTGTGCCAACTGTGCTTCAAGCCGCTGCTTCTTGATGGCGGCTTCCGACTGCGCGAGCTCATTCTGCAAGGCGCTCGGATCCAATCGGAACAGCACCTCACCCTTCTTCACCTGCTGACCGTCCTTGACGGCCCACTGCTTCACTTCCGAACCGAATGGGGCATAGATGAACGTTTCCTGTTCATAGGTTGACTTACCCTTGACCTCTATGTTGTTCACCAATGTCTCCTTCGTTACCGTAAACGGAATCGCGCCGGTATTTTCCATCGTATCTGCCGGTTGAGACGGACTGGCGAAATTGTATAAGCCATAGCTGATGCCGGCGAGCACGAGCAAGATAATCGCCCATTTGATCTTCTTCTTCATTTTCGTCGCGGACCTCCTTCAAATTGCTACCTGTCTATCATGAATGTATAAAAGTCACTATTGCTGCATCTCTAGTCACGTTTAATCGCAGTTAACGCATCTGTGCGCGAGGCGCTAATCGCCGGGTATAGTCCGGACAACACACCGGTCATTATCGCAAACGCAATGCCGATCGGTATAAAGGTCGGTGAAATAAACAGAATCGATTCTCCGCCCCCGTCTGACATGGAGCCTGCGGTCAAGCCGTTAATGCCCCACACAATCCAATAGGACAGCATGATTCCGATCAGTCCGCCAAGCAAACCTAGCAGCGCTGCTTCGATAATGAACATGTTGCGAATCTGCTTCAAGTTCGCGCCAAGCACCTTCATGATGCCGATTTGACGGCGGCGCTGATACGTGGACATCGTCATCGCAACGACAATGGAGATGGAGGCGATGAAGAGGACGAACAGCCCGATGCCGAGCGCAATCGTGCGCACTATGGCAAACTGCTCATTCAACCGATCTTTCTGATGCAAATTAGTGCTCGTGTTCAGCATTAGTTTTTTGATTTGCTTCTCGACTTGCTCCACATTGTTCTGATCGTCGACCTTCACGACTAGCGAATTGTATGTACCTGGCTCTGTCGCATTCTCTCCGTTTTCCAACCGGATCTCCTGCTTCAGAAGTTCGCCTGTTTCAATCGAGACATATACCTTTTTGTCATAAGCGATCATATCATCCCTGCTGCCGCTCGGTTTCTTCAATACACCCGACACGCGGAGCGGGGAGCTTAAAAAGGATTTTCCATTCATATCGGTACTGCCAAGTCGTACTTGGCGCTGGTACAAGGAGGATGGAATTCGGTTCATGTTGCGATACTGTTCCATGAGCGAATCATCGTACGGATTGTCCTGCAGCTGTTGGATGAGCTTGTCCATCGTCTCCTGATCGACAAGACCCAGAGTTGCCCCGTAGTTCAAGACGGCAGTTCCCGCTAAATCGGAAGCAGCTCCCTGCATGAAATCGTGTCCGAATTTGGTTAATGAATCAAGATCGGTTGCGATCACTTCCACCATGGCTCTGCGCTCATCCAGCGTGTTCATTTCCAAATATCCGAGCTGTTGGTTAGCCGCGACGGCTTTTACGTGCGGAATATTTCGGATGACCTCGAGCTTCTGTTGTGTTATTTTACCGCGCTCTTGGACCTCGTCCGTTTCTGACGATTTAGCGGCTGCACCGTTGTTGCCCGCTCCGCCTCCGCTCACGCCTTTATTTGGAGAAACTGTAATTTCGTCCATTTTTAAAAAGGTATTAAGCTGACTCTCCGCATACACCTGCGCTGACTCGCCCACGCTCATCGCAACGACAATCGCTGCGCAACCGATGGAAATACCAGCGGCGCACAGCGCGGTAACGACTTTGCGGCGTTTCAGTTGATCCCAGGAGAGATTGATATAGTCCCGAATTCTCATGTCGTCTTACCTCCCGCAGGAACAGGCTCTTCCGCGACGTTGTGGGGCGGCATAGCCGGAACAATCGGAGCGCCTGGAGCATGATCTTCCACCAATTTTCCATCGCGTAACGTAATGATTCGTTTCGTCTGCTCTGCGACTTCAAGCTCGTGCGTAACGATGATGAATGTGGTATCCATCGTTTTATTTAAGCTTTTGAGAATAGCAATAATTTCTTCCTCTGTGCGCGTATCGAGGTTCCCTGTAGGCTCATCGGCGAAAATGACCGAAGGCTCCGTAATCAAGGAACGAGCAATACTGACACGCTGCTGCTGCCCACCGGATAATTGGGAGGTGAACAGTTCCGATTTATCGGGAATGCCGACCTGCTCCAGCAATTTCAACGATTTCTGCTTCCGTTCAGCAGGGTGAACTCCTTGGAAAATAAGCGGGAGCTCAACGTTCTCGCGAACGGTCAAGTTCGCTATCAATTCATAAGCTTGAAATATAAAGCCGATGTGCTTTCGCCGAAATTCGGCCAGCTGGTTCTCATTCATTTGCACGATGTCATGTTCGGCAATGAAAATATTGCCTTCGGTCGGCTTCATCAACCCCGCCATCAAGTTAAGTAACGTCGATTTACCGGAACCGGAACTGCCGAGTAAAGCGACCATCTCTCCACGCTTGACCGAAAAATCAATGGAATGCAGCACTTGGGTCGTCTCGGGGCCATTCTTAAATGCGTGGGATAGACCTTCAACACGTAACATTCGGCTCCTCCTTTCTCTCAACTCTATACACATTAAATTAAACAGTGTTTCATACGGCTGGCGCAAGGCAAAGTTTCTCAATCATGGCCAATGTGACAATAATGTAAGTATTATTAATGAGACGGAGGGAAGCGCGCCTTCTCCTTCGCCACTTTCGTTTAAAAACGATAGGGATCATGGTATGCTGTTATCATTGCTGTTTTTAAGAGGTTGTTCAAAAAGCTCCCTTTTGACCTTCCGATGCAGTTTTCTAGCGAAAACATGTACTTCTCGATGCTGAAAAGTGGTCTTTTTGAACATTCATCTTAAGACGATATGAAGGCAGATTTGAAAGGATGAATGTATGAAGAGTCTCCCGACAGCGTTTGTTCAGACCATGCAGAAGCGGCTTGGCGAACAATTCGATGAGTTTATGAAAAGCTACAACCAAGAGTCCTATGCCGGAATTCGCGCAAATGGCCTGAAGTTGGATGCTGCATCGCTTCAAAATATAGTTCCGTATCCACTGCGGCCGATTCCTTGGACGATGGACGGATATTACATCTCGAATAAGGCTCGTCCCGGCAAGCATCCCTATTATCATGCGGGGCTATATTACATTCAGGAACCAAGCGCCATGGCACCGGTTCAATGTTTAGATGTTCGTCCCCACGACCGTGTATTGGATTTATGCGCGGCTCCAGGCGGTAAGTCGGTTCAAATTGCTGCACGTCTCGGAGAAGAAGGCGTGCTTGTCACGAACGACATCCACCCAGATCGGACCAAAGCGCTCGTCCGCAATATCGAGCTATACGGGGTGCGGCGCGCGGTTGTGCTGAATGAGAAGCCAGAGCGGATTGCGGAAGCATTCCCCGGTTTTTTCACGAAGGTGCTTGTCGATGCGCCATGCTCTGGAGAGGGCATGTTCCGCAAGGAGCCGGATATGGTCAAATCGTGGGAGCGCGAGCCGGTGCTGACCTATGCCATGATGCAGCAGGATATTATGAACAGCGCAGCCAAGCTGGTTGCGCCTGGGGGACGGCTTGTCTACTCAACGTGCACCTTCTCGCCGGAAGAGAACGAAGCGTCCATTGCCCGCTTCGTAAGCGCGCATCCGGAGTTCTGTGTCGTCCCGATTCCGTTAGCCAACGGATTCGCTGCCGGACGACCGGATTGGGCACGTGACTGCATGAACGAGCACGGCTGGGAAGCAGACGAGCAGGCGATCGATAGCACGGCTGGCACGGCGCGTCTCTGGCCGCACCGCTTGCAGGGCGAAGGGCATTTCGTAGCGGTGCTGGAACGGTGCGATTCAGAGTTAGCGGAGTCGGAAGGGCAGGAACGTGTCGAGCTTCAAGAACAGGCAGATAGCATCGATAAGGTGTCGCACGTTGGATCCGTTGTCGTGAACGCCCAGCCATCAAGGCAGGGAGCGAAAGAGCAGAAAGCGAAGCAGCGTTCCAGTCAGGAACGCCTCAAGCAAGGGGGCAAGCCTGCGCCGATTAAGTCGAAGGGCATCGTTCCGCCGACTCCAGATCAGCTTGAAGCATACGGTTGCTTCTGCCGCGACCAGATGTCGACGGCGATTGCCGAGGCGAATGCGGCGATCGGGCCTTACTTATATGCGTGCCCGCTTCCGATTCATCGGTTGGGTGCGCTGCGCGTCATGCGTCCGGGGTTATTTCTCGGCACGTGCAAAGGGGAACGATTCGAGCCTGCGCACGCTTTGGCGATGGCAATGACGAGCTCGCACATGAAGCGTGTGCTGCCGCTTCGATTAGGTCAGGACGAAGTGATTCGGTATTTGCGCGGCGAAACGTTAACGTTGGGAGAAGAGCATATTGAACGGAATCCAGCTACACCTGCGAAAGGGTGGCTGCTGGTATGCGTGGACGGATATAGCTTGGGCTTGGCCAAATGGGCGGGAGGAACGGTGAAGAACGAATACCCGCCAGCATGGAGGTGGACGTAAGCAATGGCGAAAAAAATGCGCTTGGATAAGCTGTTGGGACATATGGGGTGCGGTTCGCGCTCAGAGATTAAAAAATGGGCCAAAGGCGGCTTGATTGTTGTCAATGGCCGGGTGGTGAAGGATAGCGGATTGCAGGTGGATCCGGAGCATGACGAAATACTATTGGACGGAGAGCGGATCCGATATCGTGAACATATTTACGTCATGATGCACAAGCCTCAGGGCGTCATTTCTGCGACGGATGATTTGAGGGAGCAGACGGTGGTTGATTTGCTGCCAGAGAAAATTCGCCACTTCGAGCCGTTTCCGGTAGGGCGGCTCGATAAAGATACCGAAGGCTTGCTGCTGTTGACGAATGACGGCAAGCTGGCGCATGAGCTGTTGTCACCGAAGAAGCATGTGCCGAAGACGTATTTTTCTATCGTAGAGGGTGAGGTTGGTGATGATGATGTCGAAGCATTCCGCGATGGGGTAACCCTTGATGACGGATATGAGACCCAACCTGCGGCCTTGACGATCCTTCGGCATGAGCAAGAGGAACATCGCATCTATTCACATATCGAATTAACGATTACCGAAGGGAAGTTCCATCAAGTGAAGCGCATGTTCGAGGCAGTCGGCAAGCGGGTGATCTATTTGAAGCGTCTCTCGATGGGGACGCTCATGCTAGACGCCGCGCTGCCCCTGGGACAATGGCGGGAATGCTCGGAGGACGAAATCGACCAGCTTCGGCAAGGAAAATCAATAGAAAAATAACCTTGAAAGGGTTATGAAATGAGAGGAGTGCACCATATGAAATATCGTATCGTCGCCTTAGACATGGATGGGACTTTGCTGTATGACGACCATTCGCTGTCTGTTAAAAATGCGGACACGATTCGCGAGGTCGCGTCTCAAGGAATTGAAATCGTGCTTTGTACGGGACGCAGTCCGATAAGCACACTGCCTTATTTAGATGAATTGGGTCTGGAAGGGATTGTAATTACGCATAACGGTGCAGCTACGGTCGCATCCAATGGACGACGTGTGCTCCATCGTTTTGAAATTCCGCCCATGGGGCTTGAACCGTACATTCAATACTGCCGTGAGAACGACGTTCACTTCGATATTAATACTGCGTTCGATCTATATGTAGACAAGCTGGAAGGGTTGACCCCGGAAATGCATGATGTCTACGGTCAGTTTCTTATCGAGCCGAAGCAGTTCCCGGGGTGGGAGGGTCTCACAGACGAGCCGCTCAAGCTGACGATGAGCGGGATGAAGGATCAAATGGATCAGGTCGAGGAGGAGCTCAAGCTGTGGAAGCATGAGCACAACTTCATCCGTTCGGGCGATTTCTTCATTGACATCATGCATCGCGATGCGACCAAGGGCAGCGCGCTGCGGGAGTTAGCCGATAGGCGCGGCATCCCGCGTGAACAGGTGCTGGCGATCGGCAATTACTTCAATGACATGACGATGATTCAATTCGCTGGCATGGGCGTAGCCATGGACAATTCACCATTGGAAGTGAAGGCGGCCGCGCAAGATGTGACCTTGTCCAACAACGAAGACGGTGTGCATGAGGCGCTTCGCAAACATTGTTTGTCGTAACATGAATTTTCATCTATGCATGTCCGCAATGGCATCACAAAAGGCGGGGAAACCATTCCCCCGCCCTGCGTGGTGTCGTTTTTTTTGTTTCATGAGCGCGAAACGATGACCAGAAAAATGAACCGAAGCAGGGAACGTGGTTCCGTGCAATTGGAGGATGCGGCGGAACATACGTCATTCGGTATACTGTATACTATGGTATCGGTTAGTTCGCGTATGGACGATTGCCCTCACCTATAATTTTGGGTGCATGTTCCATCATTGCAGCGGGAATCCTAATGCCAAACTCTTGATGTAGAAGAGGGTAACGTCAGGATGGAGGTATGGATGATGGCAGAGGTTCAACTGCGGCCGGATTTCAGAACGATGAGCGGAGAAGCGATAGACGTTCTGTGGCAAGGCACCTATGTCGGTGTATTATCGTTATTATATCGTGAACAAGAACGGCTGCAAGGGTCATTTATCATTGATGCTCAAGCATGTCAAGACGAGTCGCTTGTTATTGTGGAGCAAAACATTGAGCGGTATGTCCGCCATGTGGCCGAAGCATTAGGAGCGGCTGATTTCGAAGTCGTGTTCGTGCTAGGGCAAGTGCGGCGGATCGTGGCGGGTGACGAAGAAAAAGGTGAATTCGAGGATGAAGCGGGCACTTATGAAATGGAGTATGAACAATATGAAATGGAGCCGACAGCCTTGGTCGTAACTTCTTCTGCCTGTTGTACAACATCGGATGAGACGCTTGGCGACCGTTCTGACATCGTAGCGCAGCCTAAGCGCTTGATCGGAGAAGCGAATGCTCACATTCATGTCGTGCTGGCTCGTGACGATGGGAATGCGCTTCTGTATGATCTGTATAGCGATGCAAGCGGATCGCTGCCGATCGGTGCCGCGACCGTCAGTACAGACGGGGAACAGTTGGCTGGCTACATCGATTTTCGCGTGCCAGGTACTTGTGCCGAGCGTGAAGTAATCGCAAAAGCGCTTGTCAAGCAGCTAGCTGAGGAGCAAACCTTTGATGTGCTCCATCTGACGATGATGTTCCGTAATGAGATTATCGACGAACTGTTGATGTATTGCCATTCGTCTTAAGAAACGAACCGTTAGCCTTGCAGAAACAAAGCTTCGTATGGAGCATCGTGTCTGCAAGGATAGCGGTTTTTTAGTATTAATACGTGTTATACTGCGTGTTCAATAGGCGGCTCTTTGAACAACTCTATAAGGAACGAAGCCCTTTGGGGTAATGATTCTTCAACATGCCATCGGACGCTTTGCCCCAGCCCAACGGTAATCCGTCGACGGTAACGAGCATCCAGCCCTTAGTCCGGACTGACTCGGAATCTGATGACAATGCAATCGATTCTCCTCTGAGAAAGGCGCGAATCCGCGTATCATCTGCTGTCGCTTGCAACGTATGTGCTGCTTGTCCACCTGTAATGCACGCCAGTGCCAAGGCGTGCGCGGGTTCAATCCGATTCTTCCGCATATGGGCGAGATGGAGACCGGCACGTGGCACGCGCAATCGGTCTAATGCCGCTCCGTTGTCCAGGAAGACGGTCGCAGCAGCATTGCCTTGCGGCAGCCAGTACAGCTCTTCGCCGAACAGCAGCGGCGTCCCTGGAGGAAGGGAGAAGTCAGGAATATGATCCCCTGCCCATGCTTCGAACTGCCTGAATGAGTCGTTAACATCTGCTGTTCGGGATGTCCCGCGCTCCGAATGGCCCGAACTGGAGCGTCGACCTTTTGACTTGGCAGAAGCTCGGATAGAGTTCGAGACAGCGTGCTGTTCAAGCACGTCTTCTAATCCATCGGACGTCTTCTGAAATACGGCCACGAAATGCCCCTCCCCCTCTGCAAGGTGCGGCCAAATCCGTTCTGTTCTTACAAGCTGGAATTCGGGATAAGCGGCAAGCCATTTCTCTACGATGTCTTCGTTCTCCCTGCGATTGAACGTACAGGTGGAATAAGCAATCGTGCCTCCCGCCTTGAGCATGGTGACTGCTGCTTGAATAATGTCCCATTGCCGCGCAGCGCAGGCTTCCACATGGAGAGGGGACCATTCCTCTATGGCACTAGGGTCTTTGCGGAACATCCCTTCTCCGGAACACGGGGCATCGAGCATAATTCGATCGAAGGCCAATGGAAATTTGGCTGCTAGCGAGTGCGGATCCGCCTGTGTGACGATAGCGTTGGCAATACCCATGCGCTCGATATTTTCGGCGAGAATCTTCGCACGCTGCGGATGGATCTCGTTCGCGACGAGTACGCCTTCCCCTTGCATGCGGCCGGCGATCTGCGTCGATTTCCCTCCCGGGGCGGCTGCCAGGTCCAAAATGAATTCGCCTGGCTGCGGATCCAGCAGCGCCACCGCAGACATGGCGGACGGTTCTTGGATGTAATACAAGCCAGCGGCATGATATGGGTGCTTGCCTGGACGCGAATGTTCATCATAATAAAAGCCTTCTTCGCACCAAGGTACGGACCGCAATTGGAATTGCTGCGTTGCGAGTTCGCGCGCAGCGGCATGGTGCTCCCATTTAATAGAATTCACCCTTAAGCCGAAAGCCCTCTGCGCGTCATAGCTGTGCAAAAATGCGTCGGCTTCTTGGCCGAGCAACTGCTCCATTTGCTGGATATAGTGCTGCGGCAGTTGGGGTAATGGTGATGGTGACATCGTACAACTCCTTGTATAATAGAATGTGCAAAAAGGGAATTAAAAATAAAATTTCCTTATTATTTTACCGGACAAAAAGATACTCATGCAACGGAAATTGAAATGTAAAAGAGATTTTGCCTCTCAAGGGGGGCGCCACGAATAGTCCGCTACTTGCTTTCATAGCCCCCCTTACTTTTTTGGCCATGAGAGCAGGATGAAAAAATACTGAACACTTGTCGAAGGGCACTCCTTAGGTGACAATAATGTAAGTCGAAAATACGAAACGTTGTTTCAGGTCGTTACGTATGGAATAAATGGCAGAGCAAGCTTTGCGGTTAACGAAACGCATGGAAACAATCTGACAGGGGTAAACAGATAAAAAGTGCGTGTTCATAAAGGGGCTTTTTGAACAATCTCTAAAGTGATGAAATGATGAAGGTTTAATTTGAAAGGAGTGAAGTGCTTGATGAACGATGTCGTGGTGGAACTAAAGAATGTCACGAAAAAAATAAAAGGCAAGACGATTATCGATGATTTGTCGTTCAGCGTTCGCCGCGGGGAAGTATACGGATTTCTCGGTCCGAACGGAGCCGGCAAAACAACAACGATTCGGATGATCGTGGGACTGATGTCGATGACGAACGGTGATATCGTCATCGAAGGTCATAACATTCGGACCAATCGCGCGAAGGCAATGGCGAATGTTGGGGCTATCGTCGAAAATCCGGAGCTGTATAAATTTATGACCGGACGGAAAAATCTTATCCATTTCGCGCGCATGAGCGGCAAGCCGATTCGGGAAGAACGGGTTCAAGAAATTGTGAAGCTCGTTGACTTGGAGAATGCGCTGGATAAAAAGGTGAAAAATTATTCGCTGGGGATGCGTCAGCGTCTAGGCGTCGCTCAGGCTCTGCTGCATAATCCATCTATTCTTATATTGGACGAGCCTACGAACGGGCTTGATCCTGCGGGAATTCGCGAGCTGCGTGATTACTTGCGCCATCTTGCGAAGAAAGAGAATATTTCGATTCTCGTATCTAGCCATTTGTTGTCTGAAATCGAGCTTATGTGTGATCGTGTTCTCATTATCCAGAATGGAAAATTCATTGGCGAGCGTGCAATGGATCCGAATGCGGACGGTGCTGCATCTGTACCGAAGGCCATTCATTTCGATGTGAGTGAGCCAGACAAAGCGCTTGCTGCGCTTGCATCCACTACATGGTCAGCTTCGCTAGGAGAAGGCGGGGCGCTCTCCGTTGAACTATTGAGAGAAGATATTCCGAAGGTGGTAGAACATCTTGTGCAGCATGGAGTCGCTATATATGAGGTGCGTACGGTTGCTCCGACTCTGGAGGACACGTTCTTGTCCATGACGAAAGGAGGCCGTATCGAATGAGATATTTCGTATCCCTTGTGCAAAATGAATGGATGAAAGTGAACAGTAAACGGCAGGTCCCTTACTATTACGCGTTCATCGCCGTCATTTCCTTGCTGTTAGCCGTTGTAATGCGCTTTTTTATTTTTAAAGATCAGCCCTATTCATTCATCTCCTTTACAAGCGACGTCCATTTCGTGTCAAGTGCGCTAACGAGCATCTTTATTATGGTGGTGTCGGCTCAGATTATAACGGATGAGTACAAAGACGGAACCATTAAGCAAATCCTGATTCGCCCAGCGAGCCGGACGATGGTGCTGATGTCGAAGCTCGTCAATATATTGCTTATTTTGCTAGTGGTCTACATGGTTACCTTGTTTATTGGATTGACGTTAGGCGCCATCTTCTTTAATATCATCCCGGCCGATGTCAAGCTGATGCAGATTGTAAGCGATATGGCGCTCAGCCTTCCGAACGTGCTGTTCTATGCGCTGGTTGCCTTTACGACTGCGGTTCTGACGCACAGCTTAGGGTTGTCGATTACGATACCTATTATTTTGAAATGGGTCCTTGGTTCGTCCATCGTTTTCCTATCAAGCAAGAGCTGGTACAAGTTCCTTATCTTCCCGAACCTGGACTGGAAGCCGTATTTTACGGGCGATACGCTGCCATTTAAGGGCGCTTCGTTTGGCTACAGCATCACCATCTATGCGATCTATATGATTGTGCTGCTTGGCATTTCGATAGTTGTATTTAAGAAGAGAGACGTGCAATAAGCGGCTTTCAATAGTATCTTTCCTCGCTTGTGCAATATGAATAAAGGGAACTGTCCTAAAAGAAGATAAATGCACTTGGGGGATAGCTCGGTTCATTACAAATATAGTGAAGTTACAAAAAAATGGTGAGGCAGGGGCTATTCCTGCTTCACTATTTTTCGTTTTGCCGGGGTTTCACTTTCTTGAGTAAATGATGGACAAGCTCTGCCTCTGGATCAATCCATCATCTGCCCAGATGGAAAGCGCACAGCCTGCTTCGCTAATGCAGCTTTTCCCGTGCCTGCTGGTTGTAACGCGTGCAGAGAAACTCAACTTTCTGCCAGAAGCAAAGCATCATTGGAAAATGTACAGCAGAATGTACGATTAGGGCGGCCGAACGGTATGCAGACTGTAATTTGTACAGTGGATCTGGCTGCTTTTCAGCTATATACAACACCCCGCCCTTCAGCAAAGAAAACGGGGACTGTCCTTGAGGTCATTCAACCTTTTGGGACAACCCCCTTTGTTGTATGGTCAACGTTTAGCCCGAGATCGGGGAGCGTAAGAGGCGCTGTATACGGATTGGAAAGCGGTCACCCGATTTTTGCCGTTCGTCTTGGAATAATACATTGCCTGATCGGCCTCGCGGATCAAATCCTCGGCCGTCATATGTTTGCGGAGATTGCTGATGCCGATGCTGATCGTGACACTAGTCTCGGTCTCTACGCGCTGACGTATCTTCTCGGCAATCTGATCCGCGCGTGCATTCCGATGCAGAATGAGCCCGATCAATTCTTCGCCGCCGAACCGTCCGGTAATTCCGTAATCGTCAATTTCTTCGCGCATGATGAGGGAGGTCTGCTTCAATATTTCATCGGCCTGGTCGTGACCGAACGTATCGTTTACCTTCTTGAAATTATCGATATCACAGAAAATGAACGAAATTTTGTATTCATTTCGAATGTATTGGCGCATAACCTTCAATACGTACCTGCGATTGAATAACCCAGTTAGGCCATCAGTGATGGACGTCCGGTATGTTGAGTGCAGCAGTTCCACCACGCGCTCGAACAGAATAAAGAACAGAAGCGTGTAATAGATAAGCGGCAGCAGGCGTTCCAAGATAAGAATGAAAGCATTTGAGCTTTCAAACCATGTGGCATTGACAGTTACGAGCAGAAGCATGGCAAAGTGCGCCGCCAAGCTGCATATGTATTTGACTTGTTGGCCGATGCGTGGGGCAATCACCGTATAGCAATAGATGGTAATGATCATATGATAAACGATGAGCGGCAACGCATGAAAGAATGGTGACACCGAGTGGGATGTCAACAGATGTGATAATACGGCTATTGCTGGAATGCAGAGCAACAGAAAGCCGAATTGCAGCCGCGAGCCTCGGGTGGAACGTTTGTACATCCGCAGAATAGACATATTTACAAACACAAAAGAAAACGCTTGCAATGCGGTTCTTCCTACGAATATTTCATAGGAATCCTGCTGCAGCCAAGATACATTCACTAAATCGAGCGATCGTTCCGCAGCCATGATCACAAAAGAGGTCATCAGTAAAATATAAGTATTGGAACGCTGGCGGGAATAAAGACGAATTGCCATTAGAAACATGATGAAAATGATATAGAGCATGCAGGCTGACGTCATTTCTACAACCTGACTTACTTCTGAAAAGGGGATTGCAGCTTGAATCATATTGAGTTACTCCGTAGTTTAGGTTCTTTACTGAAACATATGTTCTAATATATCATAAACGATAGGTGGCGAAAAGCGCGAACATAAAGGAGGCGCAAGACATGAACATATTACAAGCCTTATTTTTCCCGCCTGAACAACCGGGAGGCGTGTCTTCCATGGTTCCTTATATATTGGATCGGTTTCAAACGCCGAATTGGGAAATGGAATTGTTCTCACTGCCGAAGCGCATTCGGGGAAAAGGACAAGAGGATGTCCGGTTTATGACGTTCGATTGGACGCAGTACGAAGCAAGTCCAACCGTGCAAAAATATATGCAAACGTACAAAGATTACGTATGGTGGTGTAAGCTCCGGTTATCGAAATCGTACGACCTGATACATGCCCATCACCCGATAGCGGGACTGGTCATGAAGCAGCTGTATCCGGATACGCCTGTTATCATGACGCTGCATTCCAGCTTCGAGCGGGAGTTGATTCTGAACGGAAAGATTGAAGCAGGCGGGTTGGAGCACTGCTTCTTGACCTCGCTATATCGTGAGTTGGAAGAATGCGTGGATCAGATGATGACCGTATCGAAGTCGTTCCTTGACTACGTCTCGCCTTATGTCAGTCATCCCGAACGTATTGGCGTGCTGCCGAACGGGTTCGATGAGAAGCGATTCAAGCCGATTGCTCATGATAACGCCGTTCCACAGCTTATTGTTGTATGCCGGCTCGTACCTGCCAAAGGGCTGGATGTGCTGCTGCATGCGTGTGCCGAACTGAAGCGGAGAGGTCATGCCTATGTGCTGCATATTATCGGTGACGGGCCAATTCGAGAAGATCTGGAACACTTGGCGCAGGAATTGTGCATATACGAGGAGACAATCTTCTATGGTTATATGCTGCATCCGGAGGAATTCATGCCGTTCTCCGATATTTTTGTGCTGCCTTCGCGTGCGGAGGCGTTCGGTTCTGTGTTCGCAGAAGCAGCGTTGTGCTGGTTGGCGCTCGTGGGCACGGACGTGGGCGGCATTGCCGAACAGATCGATGACGGCGTGAACGGGCTGCTTGTGCCGCCGGATGATCCGATAGCGCTAAGCAATGCGTTGGAGCGGGTCATGACGGACGGCTCGTTCCGTTATGAGCTGGCGCGGGCCGCCTGGGCGAAAGCGAAGCAGACCTATTCTCTATCGCGCATCGTTAATGAACTGAAGTGCATGTATGTAAGTTACAGACCGGAACAGCACGATTAAGACTGCGCAGCCGGCGCTAATGATGCGCTGGCTATGCTTGCAGGCTAATGCTGTACAAGCGCTGTAAAGGCTGTAGTGCTGGTAATCCTGGCTATGCTGTGCAAGCTATGGGCTGCGCGATGAAGCAGCAAGAGTTCGGGGTGGGATAATAGCGACAGGAGGTGGAGCGTTGAATTCCTTTCGGTTTATTCATGCGGCGGATTTGCATGTGGACAGCCCGTTTCGCGGACTGACGCAGCTGCCGGAGGCGCTGAAAGATATGGTGCTGCAATCCACCTTTGCCGCCTGGGAGCGGCTGGTGGAGCTGGCGATACAGGCTGATATCGATTTCGTGGTTATCAGCGGTGACTTATACGATGGCAAAGACCGATCCTTAAAGGCGCAATGGCGACTGCAGCGCGGTATGGAAAGGCTAAGCGCACACGGAATACCGGTGTATCTCATTCACGGCAATCATGATCCGCTGCATGAAGATGTGCGCTGGAATTGGCCTGAAGGCGTCGTTGTATTCGAAGCGGATAAGCCCCGTACGGTCATTGCCTGCCGTAGAGACGGGGAGCCGGCAGCGGTCATCAGCGGAATGTCCTATCGAGATTCAGCGGTATATGACAATTTGGCATCCATGTATCCGGATGTGCCCGAACAGGCAGCAGAGGCGGAGCAATCGGTTGGCAGGGAAGGCGGCTTCTCTCGCTCATCACACAGATCTCCAGACGGCAGGCTATATCGTATCGGGCTTCTGCATGCTACCGTAGACGGGCGGGCAGGGCATGATCCATATGCTCCCTGCTCCAAACGGGAGTTAATCGAGAAGGGATACGACTATTGGGCGCTTGGTCACATTCATTTGCGCGAGGTGCTGCATGAATATCCGTTTATCGTCTATCCGGGCAATACTCAAGGAAGACATGTGAAGGAGACAGGGCCTAAAGGCGCTTATGTAGTCGATGTGGACGCTCACGGACATGCATCCTTGCAATTCAGGGCATTGGATAGCGTGCGTTGGCGCAATGAGCAGCTTGAGGTAACCGATCTGCCTGACTTGCAGTCTATCATGGAGCTGCTTGATGTCAAGATGAATGAATGGCGCCAGGAGGCAGAAGAGCGGCTGACGCTGGTTCGCCTCACGCTCACGGGCAGAACGGCGCTATACTCCGAGCTTCAGCGGACGTTGCTCGTGCAGCAGTGGATCGAGTCATGGAATCAGCAAGAGCTGGAACGGCTGGAGCGCTTTGGCGAAACGGACATTGTATGGCCTGTCGGCATTCGCTTAGAATGCAGTCCGGATATGGATGTGGACGCATGGCGTGCGTCGGACAGCTTCCCAGGCGACCTTGTCCGTCTGGCGGATGAAAGCCTGCGCGATGCGGCGAAGCGGGATGACCTGCTCGAGGAAGCGCTGGGCGCTTTCCGGCAGCAGCCGCGCTTGCAGCAATGGCTTGCCGTGCAGCCAGACGACATCCGGAACGACTGGCTGCGCGAAGCGATGCTGCTGTCATTGGAATGGCTGCAAAGCGAGGTGAAGGATGCATGAAAATCATCAAGCTGCATCTTATCGGCTTCGGTGAAATGAAAGATGCTGTCTTTACGCTGGCAGATGCATCAACTTCGCAGGCGGTGACGCTCATTGCTGGCCCGAATGAAGCGGGGAAGAGCACGATTACCGCCTTCATTCGCGGGATGCTGTATGGCTTTCCGAAGCGTAGGAGCGGGAGTGCCCGGTATGAACCGGCCCATGGAGGCGCCTATGGCGGCCGGATGATCGTCCAAGATGCCGAAGGCTCTGAATGGACGATTGAACGCTTAGAACGGAACGGATCGATGCAGACAGCGATACATAAACGTGACGCGAATGGGCAAGTCCAGTTGATGAATCAGCATCAGCTAGAGGCTGAGCTTGCCGGCGGACTTAACGGCGATTTGTTCTGCCGCCTGTTCGCCATCACGCTGGATGAGCTGCACGAGCTTCAGACGCTGCAGGGCGAGGACGTCGGGGCCTTCTTGTATGACACGGGGCTGAACGGCGGACGCGGCGTTGCAGATGCGGAGCGTTGGCTGCAGCAGGAGCTCGAGCAGCTGTACAAGCCTCGCGGGCGGACACAGGAGATCGTCCACACGCTGCAGGCGATCGAACAGGCGGAGCGATCGCGCCGCGCTGGGATGAAGCATGCAGCCCGGGTGGATGAGCTCGTGCAGCAGCTGGAGGCAGCGGGAGTGGAGCTGGAGGCCAGCGTCCATGAGCGCGGGCAGCTTCGCGAACGGCTGGCCTTGACCGAGCGCGCCGCGAGCGTCAGCGGAACATGGCTGCGCTACGTGGCCGCCAAGCAGGAGCTGGAGGGCCTGCCGGATGTATCGGCATGGCCGCCGGATGGCGGCGCGCGCTGGCAGGCCGCCGAGCTGCGGCTCGCGGAAGCCGAGCTTGCGCGGAAGCGGGCGGAGGAGAAGCTGCGCCTGATGGAGCAGCGGCTCGCGGCGAAGCGCCCGCACACGGCGCTGCTGCAGCTGGCGCCGGAAGTGAGGCGGCTGGCGCAGCTGGCGGATACGGTTCAGCATTGGCGTGAATCCGTCAGCGAAGCCGAAGCCGAAGCGAGCCTGGCGGAAGCCGAGCTGTGGCGTCTCGCGCGGCAGAGCGACCCGGCCTGGACGCCGGAGCAGCTGCTTGCCTGTGGCGCGTCGTCCGCCCTCGTCGAGCGCGTGCAGGCCGAGCTCGCGACAGCGGACGCGCTGCGTATCGCGAAGGCGCAAGCCGAAGACGCCGCGGCGAGGGCGGCTCGTGAAGCCGCTGCGGCAGAGGCGGAGCGGCAGGAAGCGCACACGGCGCTGGAGCGCTGCGAAGCGGTGGGGGTCAATGGGATGGGCTTCGCCCCTCCGGCGGCCCGCGTCGAAGAAATCAAGCGCAGGGAGCAGGCGCTGCAGGATGCGCTGCATGCATGGCGGTCGTCTGAAGCATCGCGCGGGAAGGCGAACGTTGCTGCAGACTCTGCTCCCTTACCGTCTCAGCGGCATTCACGTACACGGTCGGCGCGAATAGGCGGGAAGTCGGGAGCCGCCTATCTGTTCGGTGTGCTGGCTTTGGCAGCTGCTATCGGATTAGGCGCTCTGGCAGGTCAGTGGCTTGCAGCCGGAGCGGTGGCATTCGTCGGCATCGCTGGCGTGGCAGCTATGGTGTACTTATCGTCTGGCCGGAGCAGCGCAGATGGACGGAATAATGAACAAGTGACAGTGGCTGATTATTACGCTGCTGACGGTGCAGAGCATCAAGCGTCCGTGCAGGTCGAGTCGCTTACTGAGCTGATGCAGCCGCTTATGCCGGCGTCCACACTCCATATGGGCAGCGGCCGGATGGCATCGAGAGCAGGGCACTCCAGAGAAGGCAGAGGAAGTGTCCACGTAGGACAGTCTCTGCGAGAGCAATCGGGCTTGGGAGCGAAGCTCCCTGCTCTACGCGCGGCGCTCGCGGCGCTGGACGAATGGGCTCATGAGCGTTCACTTCTGCTGGAACGTATGCGCTTGACGACAGAAGCACTGGCCGTCGCTGAACGCCGGGCGCGGACGGCAGCTCTGGAAGCGGAAGCAGCGGCGGAGAAGGAAGCAGAGCGTGTCGCCGGATGGCAAGCGTGGCTGTACATGTCGGGTCTTCCGGCGGGGTTGAGTCCTGCTGGCGTTCTGGAGCATTTCCGGCGCGCTGAACAGGCAGCTGAAATGAAGCGGCAATCAGACCGGCTGTATGCGCGACATGAGCGCCTCTGCGGGCAAATTGAATCGTTCGAGCAGGATTGCCGGCGCTTGTTCCAGCAAGCGCAGCAGATGGCAGCAGTCAATTCAGTAAATATAGGCAAGACAGAGACGGAAGAAGAACCTCGAGGGAAGACAACGGTTCACAATCCAGAGGTAGCTGCAGCAGCGGAACAAACGTCGTTCGATCGAGAAAGTGAACCTGCCACAGCAATGGTTTCCCAACAACCTGCTCTTAGTGGTTCTTTGGATACCGATTCGGACAACCCGATGTTTATGGGCTCTGTGCTGGGCGGTCTCTATCGTCTCGTGGAACGAATCGAGCAGGAAGAGAACATGCTGCGGGAATATGAACATCTTGAGCAGCAGCGGGTAACGTTGCTGGAGGAACGGGATGAGAAGGCGGTTGAGCTTGAACATGTTGACCAAGCGAAGCAGAAGCTGCTTGAGGAAGCGCAGGTTAGAGACGACGGGCAGTTCAAGCAAAGAACGGCAGATTTCGAACGGAAGATGGAGCTTGAACAGCGGATCCGGGAAATGAATGCCATTCTGTACCGCGGCGGTGAACGCAGTTCTTTCGCGGCAATGGACGAGCTCTTGAAGCAATATGATACACGCGAGCTGGAGCAGCGTTGTTCTGAACAGCAATTGCAGGTCGATGAACTGGATCGCCGTATTCGCGAGGGAGAAGAACGTCGAGGTCGCTTAAGACAAGAGTATGAGCGTCTGAAGACGGAGGTCGAGGGGGCCGCATATCGTCAGGAAGCGGCCGTGCATGAGGCGAAGCTGGATGAACAAGCATCCCGTTATGCGGTGTTGTCTCTCGCCAAGACATTGATTCAGCGTACGCGGCATCTATACGAGGAGGAGAAGCAGCCGCTCGTATTGCAGCGGGCTGGCTTCTATATGGAGCGGCTGACGGCAGGCCGTTATGCGCGTGTGGTCGCGCCTCTCGGAACGAAGCGCATCGCTCTAGAACGCAAGGATGGGGAGCTTGTCTGGAGCTCGGAGCTCAGCCGAGGTACGGCGGAGCAGTTATATTTAGCGATGCGTTGCGCATTAGCCGAAGCAATGTCCCACAAGGTTGCCATTCCGTTGATATTGGATGATATTCTGGTCAATTTCGACCGTGAACGGCTCAGATCGGCTGTGCAGGCGCTTGCTGCTTTATCCGTTACCCATCAAGTTATCATGACGACTTGTCATCCGCATATCGCAGATATATTTCGTGAGGCGATTCCCGATGTCAAGTTGGTCGAGCTGGAACGAAGGGGCTTGTGACGCTAGGCAGGCACATATAAGGAATTGCTCGTATTTGCTTATATATGGCTTGTTATAAGATGCGTAATGCCGAGTCATAACGGTATTACGCTTTTTTTCTGTCCGCCCGGGATGGATTGGGCTGCAGCGGAGTCATGGCATGGGATGTGCCATTCGGTGCGGGCTTGTTATCCGCAGGCAAATTAGGCGGATTGGATGTACGCATAAGCAAGTACAGCCAGACTAAGCTGAACATGCCGAATAATGGATACAAGAATGACATCAACGATCGGAAGCCGAATTGGCTGACGACATAGCAGAAGAGCATAATACAGAAAATGATCAGATTTTTATTGGCCCGGGTACGTTGGTGAAGCTGCAGTGTCACGCCATACACGTCAGATACGAGGGTCGTAAAGATTTCTGAGAAAATAAGCAGAATATATATAAGCTGTATCGTTAAGCCTAGACCCGATGCAATTTGTCCCATCGGTATATCGAACTGAGTAATTCCCGGCATCTGGGCAGAGAGCGCGAAGTGACCTGCCAGCAGCATCAGTCCAATGATGATGCCTCCAATGATGCCGCCCATCCGTATGACGCTTTTGCTCGGCATAGTGGCGCCCAAAGGGACTAGCACGGCTTGAGCCATAGCCAAATTGAAGGCGCCGTATAAAAAAGGAGCAGTCCAAGCGGCATAGAAAGGCTTATCCGTTGAAATCGTTAGCAGTTGACCGGCGTTGGGCATTTGCAGCGTATGGATCATGATAAGCGTCGTGAAGACAAGCATCGTCGGTACGACGAAGGAATTTAACTTGATGATGGCATTCATCCCCCGGCTGATAACCAAGAAAGAAGCGAAGAGCGTCAGCAATAGTCCGGTCTGGTAATTCATATTCAAATGTTCGACGAAGACTGAGCCAGCGCCAGCAAGCATGACACTGTTCACGCAAATGATGACGACCATCGTAAATAGACTGATGGATCCGCCCAGCCGTTCTCCAAACAACAGCTTATTCACGTCTTCATAAGACTTCGCTTGAATGTGATGGGACAAGACCATTAGCTTGGTGCCCAGCCAGACGAACAACATGGTGGCAAGTCCTATCGTCAGCGGCGCCCACCAACCGTATACGGTGAAAAATTGCAAAATTTCTTGGCCAGTGGCAAATCCAGCGCCGACAACGGTCCCTGTGTACGTAAACGCAATTTGTAATACTCGCAGCATATTTTTCAATGAGATGCCGCCTCCTAACTTGCATGGCTTGTACGCATTAATACAAGGTATGATGGAGAAAGGTCGGACATGACATCATTGTTATGGTAATATAGGAAGAGTTATCAAGTGAAAGGGAGGCTTGCGATGAGCGGAATTATGTGGGCGCTATCCCATTATGGCTACATTGCATTGTTTTTCTTACTGGCGTTGGGAATCGTCGGCATCCCTATACCTGATGAAACGCTAATGGTGTTTGTGGGGAGTCTTACGGTAGACGGGCCGTTTCGATTCATGCCTGCCTTCATCGTCTGTCTGGCAGGGAGCTTGAGCGGAATGTTCATCAGTTATCTTGTCGGACGCAAGGTTGGCAAGCCGCTCTTAGACCGCTACGGTAAGACATTCAAGTTAACTCCGGCACGGGTGGAACGAACGGAACGCTGGTTTCAAAAATACGGCCCCTGGGGTATCGTATTCGGTTATTTTGTTCCGGGGTTGCGCCACCTGACGTGTTATATGGCGGGAATGTCCCGATTGAACTGGTCGACTTATTTTATTGCTGCCGGTACGGGCGCATTGATTTGGGTAGCAACGTTTCTTACCTTGGGGCATATGGTCGGCAACCACTGGCAGTCGGCCGTGCGTTGGCTGCACGCCAAAGGCACCCCGTTTTTATTTGGCTTTATCGTGTTCGCTCTTATTACGGGAAGTGCTGTTTATTTGATGATGCGGCGTCGCACGCGGGAAAAAGGAACGCCTTGATTCTTAATCGAATCAAGGCGTTCTGCTTGTATGAATGATACTATACGTTGTTGTTCGGGAACAGCTTCACGGATTGAATCTTGTTCGTCTTCGGATCCATATCTAATCGAAGCAGGGCGCTCTTTATTTCATAGCTCCATACATAATTAGTGTCATGGTCTGGTTTACCGAGAGTGCGTTCGGCCTGGTCTTCGTTGTCTCCGATTTTCAATCCCTTGATACCAGTAGATTGGCCTTCTCCTGAGACTTCGACGAATACGACATCACCGCTCTGATGGCATCCGAAAGAGAAACCGCCATATTCGAGTACGTCGATCGGATCAATTTCGTCCATCACGAAGTGGTTATCCGGCTCTCCCCATAAGGTGCGGATATCCTTATCCGTTGATTTCAGAGAGATGCCCTTCAGCTTCGGCTGAGTGCGGTCAAATGTTTGCTCTGCAACTGAACCTTCACCCTCTGATGAATTTTCCTTAGGAGATGCGATAACGGTCTGTTCGTTTTTCTTGTCTTTCTTCTTTGTGGCAGAACGCGAATCCGTTCCATTATGCTTGGTGTAGGAAGGTTCCGTGCTGGTCGGCGGCATGCTTCCTTCTTGTGCCGAACATCCGTACAATAGCAAGGTTATGTTAATTAACAGAATAGCGGCTGTTAGACTTGGTCGAAATAAGGGGCGCTGCATGGTCTGACCTCCTTTACCGCCTCGCGGCGGGCTTAGAACATATTACCCTTTCTTAAATAGCTGAATCAAATAGGCAGACAAGCGTTATGAGGCTAATTAGGACTATTATATCCTAAAGAATGACGTTTTGCTGCTTCTATTATACTTAGACGTGGCTCAGAACCAATTGTTGCAGTTGATTGCAGGAATTGCCCGCTTTTCTCCATTCACCTGTTTGGCATATAATAAAGAATAAGAAGGTGAGAGGGGGCGACGAATATGGTTGATGAACCAACAGCTCGATTTTTGCAAGAAAAATTGACGGAGGCCAAAAACCATTTTGAGCGGGCGCTGGCATGTAAGCATACGGAGTTTGATGATTTGTACCCCTATATGATTGAGCACCCTCAATTTTTCTGGTACAAACGATATGTGGCTTGGTCCGAATTGCTTACGATTGTGAAGCTGTGCGAACAGCTGCAGGTTACTTGGAAGGAACAGTTCACCACTCAGCAAGTCGAATATATCCATAAGCGCGTCATGTCTGCCAAAGTGTTGGATTATTGGTTTGAGACGAATGATTCGAAGGAACACGTCGGATAAGCCGATATCGTCGAAACGTGCGTAAAGACCTGTCAGCGGTTGTGCTGCAGGTCTTTTTACAACATATGAAGTGATGGAGGTTACAGGGGATGATGGAAGAACAAGTGTTGGATCTTTACCGTCAGGAAGGCACACTGGTGCGTATCGTTCGAGATATGCTGAAAATGAATGATATCATCGGCTGGGTCGTCGCTTGGGATGAAGAACAGGTCATGATTCGCAAACGAAACCGGCGTATCGTCAAGCTGAGCCGCACATACTCGATTCAGCCATCCAGTGAGCCGCGCTTGGAGCTTGAGCTGCTGGATTCGGAACAAGAAAGCCAGTAGGGATGAAGTACGCTTGGACAGGTTATCCTAGGATACGTAAAGATCGGTCGCTGCGCCTGAGAATGACTCATCATCTCGGGAGACAGCGGGGGAGGTAACGAACATGTCCGAGATGGATAACAAGGTACAAGCTTACAAGAATGAAATATCAGAATTGGAATCTACCCTGCCTGACGTCGTACAAGCCTATCATGTCTTTACTGGCGCTTGCTTCTCTGACGGGGCATTGGATGCGAAGACGAAGCAACTTATCGCCCTCGGCATCGGATTGTTCGCCAATAACGAGGTGTGCACGTTATATCACGTGAACGAGGCTAGGCACAAAGGGGCGGCTGATACAGAAATTATGGAGGCCGTAGCCGTCGCAGCCGCCCTTGGAGGCGGACACGCGCTGTCTCAAGGCGTTACGCGGGTGCAGCAGGCGCTTAACGGCACCTATTTAACCTAAGCGAACAAAAAAGGAGCAAAAAAATCAAGCGAAGAATCCCCCTGATTATGGTTGGTCCAGGGGGATTTAAAAATATTTTATGAGAAATGGTTGACGGAGCTTTGTGTACATGGTATTATATTTTTTGTCGCTAAGAAAAATATGATTACAAAATGAAAGTTACTAAATATGCGGTCATGGCGGAATTGGCAGACGCGCTAGATTCAGGTTCTAGTGGGGTAACACCCGTGGAGGTTCGAGTCCTCTTGACCGCACCATAACTCATACATCCCGAAATCCTTGATGCAGAATGATGCAGAAGGGTTTTTTTTGTATATGGAATAGAACTTGGACTATAATTTATCTGCTCCAACTTCTTATCAGGTTAAGGTGGGGACGGGGGGCGCATTTACGATTGCAGCCACAGCATTTATAAATGACGCTGGCATGGCTGCAGCGGCATTTCCTGCTTCACCTGCCTATTACAACTTTTTTATTACACCATAACAGCGCTGTCAATCCCGGGGGGCGATGCACTTGACTTTGCTGTCCCAGTTATGGTGGAATTTGTTGTAACCTAATAATAATGCCAACATCCATTGGAATAGGATGTGGCACTTACATTGGCTGCGCTAGAGATAGGCTGACTACTTTAGGGCAGCCTTTTTTTATTCAATCATAAATGTCTATTGCAAAGCCCTGAATTGCTCCGAGGACTTTTTGCTGCGCTCAAGGTCATTTCATCAGGTGTTGCCAATTAGGCGGGAGCGCATGCGTCTCCAAATGCTCGAATTTAACCAGCTTTCCTGTGCCATGTATCGTCGGAGCCACTTCAAAAGTCAACCGATCCTTGCCTACCGTAATATGGGGTCCGATAGTAGGAGTAACTTCAAGTTCGATCATGAAATGAAATTGTCGAAATCCTCCCAATCTTTTTGCTTGCACCACATCAATCTGATAAGGGTACACGGTCGGAGCGGCGGATAACGTTTTTGCATAATAGCCGGCCACTGCCGCATCGATCTTCGGACCGAGAAAGAGCATCAGCATATCTTGGTACAGCAGTATTTTCGAGTCTTCTTGGGGCAAGCCTTGTGTCCCGGCGGCATTAGATTGTGCAGGGAAACTCATGATCATGATAATGAGTAAAGAGACAGCTATGTGGCTTTTTTTCATGTCCATTACCTTCTCAAATAGATGCTTACTTCCTATACTTCCTCTTCGCTCAACATTTCATGTACAGAGGTGTATCGAGATCAGGCGAAAGATTGAATGAACAGGGGTTACAGAGACATCTTTAAATATGAAGCTGTACAAGCATGAAATTGCCGTGAAAGAGAAACGGATTTCAATTGATATGATTTACGATATTTCGTACTACCGAAAAAGCCCCGACAGTCCTCGCTTTGTAATACCCGAGTTCGGCGAATACGTCGACTGCTTTGGCCAAAATCTGTTCTATGCGATCTTGCCGGACTGCCATCTTTGTTGTTTATTTATTGGTAAATAAATACTGCCTCCATTATTTCCGAATGTCAACAATTATTTCTTGCTGTCTTTTATTGAGAGCCCGCAGCTTGCATGGCGCATTGCTCCGGTGTTGTCCCCGTTCAGCGCAGCACCCAACATTGAAAAGGGACAAGGCTGATCTGGAAGGGGGCAATTCGCCTTCAAGTCAGCCCTGTTTCGATTGCTTTCGTTTATTTTATAGGGGATGGTTGGAACCAACGGTCTCGCTTCTCAAGATTACCTCCCGCCAGGCAGCACCTTATTCAACACAATCGCAATCGAAGCAGCCAAAATAGGCGAGCCCAACAGATATTGCACGAACGTAGGCAACGAATGCAAGAAATCTTGCGGAATCATCACTAGAGCCAAGGTTATGATCATCGGGATTAGCTGCTGATCAAGCAAAGGACCGATGGTTTTTTTTCGCCAACCACGCGATAGCAAGCGTCAAAATCTTTGTTCAATGTTGACAGACATATATTAGATATGTACATTGTAATTACCGACTATATAGTCGGTAATTACAATGAGAGATGGGTGTATGTCATGGAAAAAAAGTATGGCCTTCAACCGCCGATACCATTCAGCTTCAAATCTTTAGCAGGGTTCATTGTCATTTTTATTATTTGGCAAGGCGGCACTTTATTGTGGTTCAATCTACTTAATACTTTGATTCCCGCTACTCGCTCAGGATTACCTAGTTTGATCACACTTTATTTGTCCTTTTTTTTCCTGATTCTCGGAGTCTTCATTATCACCAAGTATTTCTTCAAGATTCCTTTTAGTACATTTTTGTTTGAAGGTAAAAGGCCCGATTTCCGGAAGTTTGTAATTTATTTTTCATGGTATTTTTTAACACTTATCCTGTATTTACTTGTCGATATAGGCGTGCATCCACAAGCTTTTACGCTTCATTTTGATCCGCTTCCGTGGTTAGGTGTACTCATTGTTACCGCTCCTTTGATTTTGCTTCAAAGTGCTGCTGAAGAGATTTTGTTCAGAGGCTATATGTACCGTATGTTCAGATCATTAAGAGGCGGTGTATTCTGGTCCATCTCCGTCACTTCCCTAACCTTTGCCCTGATCCATGGTTTTAACCCCGAAATGCTAAGCTACGGGATTTTTGGACCGTTGTATTACCTGCTGGGGGCATTCTTTCTGGGAATCGTTGCTTACCACACCAATGGTCTGGCTGCTCCCATCGGGATCCATTTTGCCACGAACATTTTTAATACATCCATTTGGGGATATGGATCATCGACGTTGGAGAACATGGGGCTGCAAAATATTGTATACCGCCACACGCTAGATATGCCGTTTGCATTCTTTGTGATTTTTGCTATCGTTATCTCATATGGTGCTTTTCAATTTTCCAAGCATAAAAGGAACCGTTCATAAGGTTCCGGGAGGAGCTTATGACCAGAAGGCGATTGCCAGCAGAAGAAGCAAAAACGATTATTTTAAACCGTGCCAAGTTATTATTTATTGAAAAAGGTTATGATCGAACTACTATGGACGACTTATGTGCATCGACACAGATGAGTAAAGGCAATTTGTATCATCATTTTAAAAATAAAGAGGTGCTCTTTCTCCAATTGCTTACCCAGCATGCCGAACAAATGTCACAAAAGTGGCTTCGTTCGATTGAGCAATCCACGTCTCCCAGCGAACAGTTGCTTGAAATGGCCGATTTATTCGGAAGAGATTGTGAAAGTCCATTAATCCAAGCACTCGAAGAGTATGCCAGAACACTTTCTAGCGAATCCGAATCATTGGCTACATTGAGAGAGATCACAGAAGTAGCCTATTGTGCAATAAGACAAGTGCTGCAAACAGGGATCGACCAAGGCGTTTTTATTAATGAAGATATCGAAACGTTGAGTTTTGGTGTGATGTCCACATTGGCTGGAGCAACGCAGCTCTGCCTAACGATGCCAAATTTAAGCGGGGACGAATATGCAGCCCTGCATGTCAATGCGATCAAGCTGCTTTTAAAGGGAATTTCGATTGATGATCCCAACTGAAAAAAGAGAACATACTTGCTGGAAAACACTCATTGCTCGGACTTAGTCGGGGAAATTCCCGCCACTCCATTATGAGTCGACTGTAAGAAGCAGTGCTGAATAGTTTGTTATCCCGAAGACGTCCTGGTACTCGATCCGGGCTTGCTGTACTGGGAGTCAAACTTCGGGATAACGAATATTTCGGGATAATGGTTGCTATCCAGAATTAAAGATAACAGCCAGAAGCTGATGTATCCCAGTACAGCAGCTTGAGCTTGTTGCGCTCGGCGATTGCAAAAGACGAAGAGACTCACGGAGAACGGATTCGGGCCAAAGCGCTCCTGGACGACCGCGGCCAGCGCGGCGACAGCTTTTGATTCGATTAATCATTAAATGCGTCACCGAAAACTCAACGGAGCTATGGTCCGGATCAACTTGGTATTGCGCCGTGTATGCAACTGGCAGCATCGCTCGTCAGGAATGCAATCGCCTCAGCTATTTCATCCGGCTCGGCGGATCTCCCTGCTGGTGCTTGGGCAGAGAAAGTACCGTCTGAAGCGAAACTCATTTTCGTTACTCCCGCTCACCAATGCGCCGTAGGTGTGATGTTATCGGAACCACGCAGGCAACAGCTTTTGCATAAAGCCGCTCAGCAACGTGCATGGATTATCGAAGATGATTACGACAGCGAATTTCGATACCGCGGAGATCCAATGCCTACTTTATTTAGCCAACTTCCACAAAATTGTCTCTATTTAATGAGTTTCTCTAAATTGACTGCGCCAGGCATTCGCATATCCGCTGTTATTGGACCTGCCGAAGCGATTGCTCAACTGGCTCGCGTTCAAGCGTTCACCTATCGTCATCTTCCCGTCATGGAGCAAGTGACATTGGCACACTTCATCGAGCACGGGTATTTTATGCGCCATATGCGACGAGCCAGAAATATCTACCGACGGCGCCACGAAATCATGCAAAAGGCGATTGTGGCAAGTGGTCTCGGCAGCAAATTTACGTTGCGAGGGATTGAAAACGGCTTGCACGTGCTACTGGAAGCGGATGAATCGTTTGACGAGGATACGATGACCCTTCGGGCGCTTCAAGGCGGAGTTCGTGTGCATCAACTCCATTCCTATTGTTTGGTGAGTAAAAGCAAAGGGTGGGTATTGGGCTTTGCTAAGGTGGACGAGGGACTAATTGAGGAGGGTATGTACCGACTTGCTGAAACGGTCTTATAGAATGGATGGGGATTCATTCATCAAGGCCATGCCGTAATAAATTTCGTTTCCTTGCTCAAAAGTCAATAATAGAGCCACCGTCTCTGCTATCAGGACTCGTGGCTCTTTGTTGTTGCTCGACTTGGTCGGCGAGAGCTAAAATATTGAAGATGACATCATACATCTCCAAGCCTATTTTGCCAGCCGCACTTTTTCCTCCGTTGGATGGAATGTAATGCTTAAAATTTCTTTTGCCAACTCTCCAACTTCCATCATTATCCAATCTGTTAGTGCTCGGGCCACACCGATCATTTTATCCCCAAGCCAGGCGGTCAGCAGGATATCCGCGTTGTTCATCATCGCTTGGATCGTTCAGATTGATCAATTGGTCGTACAATCCCGCTATTTTTAAACACCCGAATCACATCTTCAACGTTCACATCTTTATTGTTCCTGTAAGTGATATTCAACTCTTTTCGTCTCCTTTCAGCTATGGAAAAGTTGTATTTCACACAAATTAGCTTTCTGTCTTGGCCGCGCGACAAAATTGTTCCAGCGCACGTTGTAAGGTAGCCCGGGGACACGCCAGATTGATTCGCAAAAATCCCTGTGTCTCTTCCCCGAAAACGGAACCTTCGGAAAAAGCAACCCGGCTCGATGATACATCAGATGCTTCAATTCTTCCACGTTGCGTCCCCTGCATATGGCAAACTTTTTTTATGTCGATGCTGTCATTGCGGCGTAATTCGATGATTTCGGAGAGACTCTACAGGTTCTTATGTATAAATAAAAACATCTTACACGGTTTTTCCAGGTTTGAACATTTTTTCTTCTTCAATCGGATTTTCTTTCGCGGTGATATGATGTGGATCTATTCGGTACACCTGAACCGGACCTCCGAATACTGCTGACCGGTATTTGTCTACATGCTGCTGGGGTAACGGCCGATTATAGTAACCAGGCACATACTTATAAATCATTTCTTGCAACATGTGTGTAGCTTCATCCAGATCGACGATGGGCTGTGCCTTGCCAAAAATCATTACACTCATATACGCTGTGTCCGTCTTGGCTGGCACCGGATCAGTAATAGTTCCATATTCTTCACAAACCGTAAAACAGACCTCCGGATTAGCACCCATAACCTGATTTCTTCTCCCACCGGTGGCTCCATGGAAATAGAGCTTCCCATTTGTCCAAACAAAATTGAGCGGAACAACATACGGCAGATGACCATCGACCATTCCAAGATGTCCAATTCGAGCTTGCTGCAGAAATGTCTCAATCTTGCTCTTGTCCAACACTTCTCTTATCTTGTAACGCACTCCATTCATTGTTATCACTCCTATTGTATTGAAGTATTATTATGTAAGTTTATCAGTCATTGGAATGAATATAAAAGTCCATAAATACAGAATTTTGGCAATCCATATCTGACATTAAGCAATGATCCCCTAAGAAGGCTGTTTTTGGAGGAATTGCCTTACTTGGATTACTAGCAATGGTTGTAATTTCCTTTACAATTCCTAAAACCCAAGGGGATAAATCGGCACCTTTAATCCAACAACTCGCTCTATTAAAAAAGCCAAAAGTGGCACTGGGATTAGCCATCACCTTTTTCTGGCTTGGCGGATATTCCATTGTTTATACCTACTTATCACCCTACCTGCTAAATATATCAGGTGTAAGTGATGAATTGCTTAGTGGAGTTCTCCTTATATTCGGTATTGCCAGTCTAGTTGGATCAAAGTTTGGTGGATTTAGTACCGATCGATGGGGGATGGGTTTCACACTAATTAGTGAAATGATGTTACACATCATCATGCTAGTTCTGTTTTCACTAGTTACCCACTCTTATGTTGGAGTGTTGGTCATTTTAATATTATGGTCATTTGCGGCATGGTCTTCTGGCCCGACTCAACAATATCACCTAGCTACAATAGAGCCAGAGTCATCTGATGTACTCCTAGGTCTCAATCAGTCAATGATGCAATTGGCCATGGCTGCAGGTGCGTGAATTGGTGGTATCTTTGTAGAGAGAGTTTCCCTATCTTCAATTACCTGGCTAGGGGCTTTGGGGGTTGCAATCGCGATCGTTGTAACAATTTTGGCTTCACGTTCTACTTCTAAAAAGATATCAGTTGGCTATAACGTTATGAACCAGTAATAAAAATACCAAATACCAATTAAAACAGTGTATTTTTTGTCAAATTGTTGAATTTAGATTATAAAGTAAGGATTTCATAACTAAATATTAAATACTCAAACACACAACCCCTAATCTAACAAGATTGAGTTGATCATGCAAAAAAGGTGATAATCCCTGTATGGTGATCTTCAACAAACGGGCGCTTTAATGAAGTAACGGGATGCCCAATTTCTCTATTTTAATTACTCATTAACAGGAACTGGAGCAATCTTCATTTGTTGGTACTTCATTGTCATCCAAGCGACGGGATAGCCGGGATCTTCGACCGTCACGATGTCTCCTTTGGCCAAAAGCGTTTGTGCGATGAGATCAATACTATGCTGGGCTCCGGATGTCAACAAGATTTGATTCGTTTGAACATGAATTCCACGCTCTAGCGATAAATAACGTTGGATCTGCCTCCGTAAAGGCTCGAAACCATAAGCATCGCCGTATGACCAAGAGGATACCTTTAATTCCTAAGAGGCATTCAAATACGCCTGATCGAGCAATTGCTGCCAAATGGGCCTTTTGTCGGCGCGATTTATTTTCATCAATTAGATTCCCCCTTTATATGTGGAATGAATTAGCACTTTTTTTGGATTGTTCAAATACATCGTTTTTGGATATATATAACCAATCCATCTATTGATATACTAGCATAGCGCTCTTCAACCATGCAATGTTATACAGGCTGAACCCATCACTAAATACAAACCCACAATTCAACTGCCGTACAGTCTACGCATAGAGAAGGAGGAAGGTCGATGTTTAAAGTTTTGGTATCGGATCCCATAAGTGATTTTGGATTGCAGCAACTGACGCGTGCTGAAGATGTGGAGGTCGCCAAAATAACAGGGTTGAGCGAGGAGGAACTCATTTCCATCATCCGTCCCTATGATGCGCTGCTCGTCCGTTCTCAAACGAAAGTCACTCGGCGTGTCATGGAGGCCGGTGTTCAATCAGCGTACAGGGATGTAATTATGGACTTATAATGTGGAGCAGAAAGAGGGTAGGAGACATGGGTCATCTAGTTGAAGAGAATCTTAAAACCGTGAGGCAGCAGATGAAATTGGCTTGCCAAGCCTCGGGGCGCAAGATAGAGGACGTGCAATTGTTGTTGGCGACCAAAACCGTACCGCTTGAAAAATTGCAAATGGCTATACAAGCGGGTGAAACTCTATTTGGGGAAAACAAAGCGCAAGAACTTCGGGACAAATTTCCACTTATGCAGCAGTATAATCAGGTGGAATGGCATTTTATCGGACATCTGCAAACGAATAAAGTGAAGGACGTTGTCAAATATGTTACGCTCATTCATTCTGTGGACCGTTTGAAATTGGGGCAGGCCCTGCACCATCAGCTCGTCAAAGAGAACAAGACCATGGATATTCTGGTACAAATCAACACGTCCTACGAAGACAGTAAATTTGGTGCTTCTCCGGAAACGGCAGTGGAGTTGGTGGAACAATTGTCCCAGTTCGAAACGTTAAACGTGAAAGGCTTAATGACGATTGGAAAACTGAATGCTACAAACGACGAGACCCGGCATTGCTTCCGATTATTAAAATCTATTCAAACACAAATTAGGGAGAAAAAGTTTCCGCGTGTAGAAATGGATATCCTCTCGATGGGCATGTCCGGTGATTTCAAGGTGGCCATCGAAGAAGGAGCTACCATCATCCGCGTAGGGACAAGCGTATTTGGCCAACGTTACTTGCCGGATAGCTATTACTGGAACGAAAACGCACGCCAGGACGATTAGGAGAGAGGCAGGAGAACGCTTATGAACCCAACAACCCCTTCGCTGCGCGGCCGCGATTTGATATCGCCGACCATTGCCGCTTTAATATCTGTCATTGTCAACTACGGGGGCACCTTTATTCTCGTGTTTCAGGCAGCAAAAGTCGCGGGTTTAAGTCCCGAAATGACCGCTTCATGGATTTGGTCGATCTCCATTGGAGTGGGTGTAACCGGGATATGGGCATTTTACTGCAGTTTGGCATTTCGGCCTTTGGAGGAGCGAAAGTTGACCCATTGCTTGTCGTTGTACTATTTGGCGCGTATATCGTGCTAAGACGGTTTACATCCCGCTATGCGATTGTTGGCATACTGGCAATCGGACTGATTTATTTGATTTGTATGGGGAAAGCGGATTTCAGTACGATCCAATTGGCGATCGCATCACCGGTATTTGTCGTTCCGGAGTTTTCGTTACATGCTTTATTGGGCGTTGCATTGCCGCTGTTTATTATTACCTTGACGGGACAATACATGCCTGGAATGCTCGTATTGCGGAATGACGGGTTCAAGACGAGCGCGAATCCGATTTTGACCATAACGGGTTTGGGTTCGCTCCTTGCAGCACCATTCGGCTCGCACGCTTTTAATGTAGCAGCCATTACTGCAGCGATTTGCACAGGGAAAGACGCGCATGAGGATTCGACAAAACGTTATATTGCAGGCATTGCCTGTGGCATTTTCTACATTGTTGTCGGCATTTTTGGCGTGACGTTGGCTGCTCTGTTTTTGATTCTTCCTGCTACCTTTATCGCAACGTTAGCGGGATTGGCATTGCTTGGCACAATTGGCGGCAGTCTTGCCAACGCTTTAACGGATCCCAAGGGTCGTGAAACCGCATTGATTACGTTTTTAGCAACCGCCGCGAATGTGACCTTGCTTGGCGTCGGCGGCGCATTTTGGGGACTTGTCGCGGGTTTGGCAGCACATCTATTGATTCATGGGAAATTTCATAAAAAACAATACAGGCCGAGTGGAGTACAACAAGCCGAACAAAAACAATAGGAGTTGTGAAAATGAAAACAGGTACAGAACGAACTACTTGTCTTCCGGGAGGAACCCATGTCATCCGATTTATGCCAAGCTTGTACATAACCAACAATGAAATAGATCAAGCGCTCGACATACTAGGTCATGTGCTGAGGGAACTGGATGGCAGCACGAATTGACTGTAAGAAAGAGCAAATTCTGGCGAGGATGCTTGTATTATAAAAGCATCCCCGCTAGACGATAAATGCCTTCTTCAATGGCTGCTTCATCTACTTTAGCAAAACCCAGTACCCATCCTTTTCGATCGCTTTCCAAACAATACGTGCTAAGCGGATAAACACGGATTCCTTTTTCGAGTGCTAGGTTCGTCACGGCTTCTTCGTCAAATGATTTATCCGCCTCAAGAAGCATATGCAGCCCCGTTTCTACGCCGCTTAGTGTGAAGTGTTCACTCAGACCTGTCGTGATGATGGCCTTCGTCATGGCTTCGTGTCTGCGCCGATATACATTTCGAACTCGTCTCATATGGCGCATGAAATGACCATGTTCGATAAAATGAGTAAGCGTTAATTGCTCCATAATAGGAAGATGACGATAGGTTAATTCATGGACTTGGGCAAGCTGACGAATGGCCTCTTTGGGACCAATGATTGCCGATATCCGAATACCAGGAGCGACCATTTTGGAAAAACTCATCATATACAACGTGTTCTGAGGTCGCTGACTGAACAAGGTTGGAAGTGGGTCACCGCGATATCGAAATTCGCTGTCGTAATCATCCTCAACAATCCAGAACCGCTGCCCAGCAGCCATGTGTAACAATTGTTGCCTGCGAGGCTCCGACATAATAACTCCAACCGCACACTGGTGCGATGGCGTAACAAACACAAGTTTGGATTGAGGGTGAATGCGGTCGACGCATAGCCCGTACTCGTCGACCGGAACGGAGACAACTTGCATACGCCGATACTTCATCGCCATCCAGGCAGCAGGGAAGCCGGGATCTTCAACCGAAACCGTTTCTCCTTCATGTAAAAGAGCTTGTGCGATCAAATCGATGCTATGTTGTGCGCCTGAGGTTAATATGATTTGATCGACATTCACATGAACGCCCCGTTCAAGTGACAAATAACGTTGAATCTGTTCCCGTAGCGGCAGGAATCCATAGGCATCGCCGTAAGCCCAACTGTCCAGGTCTGTTTCTGTGGAGGCCTGTAAAAATGATTGTCTCCAATTCCTTTGAAAATGTTCGTCTAAATAAGGCTCATGAGGACTGAAATCGATCTCTACTTTTCGATGTTCTTTGTCTCCGAACCAACTGTGTAAATGGCCGACTGCAGTGTTTAATAAAGGCAATTCGGGGGGGACGGGTCCTGGTGTGGCAGCATCCTCTGAAGGACGAGCCTCATATGTCCATTCGCTAACTCTAGTACCGCCGCGACGAGAGGTTACGGTATACCCGCGGCTGAATAATTCCTCGTAAACTATCTGTATGGTTGAACGGGAAACGCCAATCAATTGAGCGAGTTCGCGGGATGGGAGCAGCAATTCGCCTGGAGGCCATTTTTTGGTTGTAATATTATGGATCGCTTGGTCCAGAAGTTGCTGCCAGATAGGACGTTCATCATCTCGGTTTACTTTTAGCATTCATTCACCTTCAGTGTTTCTATTGGAATTATGGATTGATCAAAATGATGATGTATGGATATTTGATAACAATCCATTTATTGATATACTATCATGACAATAATTGCTTTTGCAACACGACAGAATTAGACAAACGAATTTACGAAATATGCAGACAGAAAGGAAGATGTTCATGAAACATTTGGAACAACAAGACAAAGCAGTGGCCAACGCTATTCGGCAAGAGCTTGTACGGCAGCGGGATAAAATAGAACTGATTGCATCGGAGAACTTTGTAAGCAGGGCTGTCATGGAAGCCACTGGTACGGTACTGACCAACAAATACGCTGAAGGGTATCCGGGAAGAAGATATTATGGCGGATGTGAGTATGTCGATATGGTCGAGGAACTTGCCATTCACCGTGTCAAAGAGCTTTTTGGTGCTGAACATGCCAATGTGCAGCCTCACTCCGGCGCACAGGCGAATATGGCGGTTTATTTTGCTTCAGTCAAGCCTGGTGACACGATTTTGGGCATGAATCTATCCCATGGTGGCCATCTTACACACGGGAGTCCGGTGAATTTTTCCGGAATATTTTACAATTTCGTTCCTTATGGTGTCGATGAACAAACGGGGCGCATTGACTTTGACCAAGTGCGAAAACTCGCACATAAGCATCTTCCGCGCATGATCGTTGCTGGAGCCAGCGCCTATCCACGAACGATTGAATTTGAGTTGTTCGCCCAAATTGCGGCCGAAGTTGGGGCCCTTTTCTTTGTGGATATGGCACATATTGCAGGAATTGTCGCGGCAGGTTTGCACCCTAACCCGGTGCCGCACGCACACTTTGTTACGACGACAACGCATAAAACGTTGCGAGGACCAAGAGGCGGTGTCATCATGTGCCGTAAACCATGGGCGCAAGCCATTGATAAAGCGATATTTCCCGGGTCACAAGGCGGCCCGCTTATGCATGTCATCGCGGCAAAAGCGGTTGCGCTAGGCGAGGCATTGCAACCGGATTTCAAAACGTATATGGAAAAAACTCTTGAAAATGCTAACGTATTGGCGGAGGCATTAATGAATGAAGGGTTAACTATTGTATCGGGAGGAACGGATATTCATATTGTTTTGGTTGATTTGCGCACGATTGGACTCACGGGCAAAGAAGCTGAAACAATACTCGATGAAGTGGGGATTACGGCTAATAAAAACGCAATTCCTCATGATACGGCAAGCCCGTTAGTAACGAGTGGCATTCGCTTCGGGACCCCTGCGATGACATCAAGAGGATTAGGACCCAAGGAAATAAAAGAAATTGCCCAGCTTATTGGACTTGCCCTTAAAAATCCCAAGAGTTCGACGGTTAAAGATCAAATATTAGGAAGTGTGAGTGAAATTACGTCTCAGTTTCCTTTATATGAAGGACTTCAATAGTTTGATAGCATGTATTTGATTGGCGAATAGAAGCTCTTTGGGCCATGGAACCTAAGGTTTTTTATTTGTATACTTGCTATATGAGAACTGTACAGTTTTTTATTGAAGATGCAACATCGATCAGTTTTATCGAAGAGGGAGGCAGATGATTATAGCCGGCGGTTACGATAAACACGTATTTTACGGTAATAGTATTGAGATACATAGGCAGGATGAAGAGTGTACGATATTTATGATGAAGGCTGATAGCGGTACAGGCGTCATGACGAGCTACGATGTGTTTCCCGGCATTAAGCTCATGTATAATGATTTTCAAATGAAAAGCTGTTTTTCCGAGTTCCGGCCGTATGCACAGATGCTTACGATTGATCATTGTCGTGAAGGTCGGATTGAATGTGAAGTTCAAAATGGTTCTTATATGTACCTGGATGAAGGAGATTTGCAAATCAGCACGAAAAATCATCCTGATCAGACGTTTGGATTTCCGCTGAATGAATATAGAGGCATTACTATCGGTATTTATCTGGATGAAGCCATGAAAGCATCTGCTTCTATATTTGAATCATTTTCAGTCGATCTGCGTTTGCTGTGTGCAAAGTTTTGCAATGAAGACCTCTCATTTCTGATGCGAACTACAGAACCGATCCGACAAATTTTCACAGAGTTGTATGCTGTTCCAGAACTGATCCGAATTCCGTATTTTAGAATCAAAATTATAGAGCTGCTGCTCATTTTAAGTGCCGTAGACGTTTCCGAAGATGGGGAAAGCCGCCCCTATTTTCCTAAAAAGCAAGTGGAGACGGTGAAAGTGATTATGGATTATATTCGTAACCATTTGGATCGGCATATGACATTGCAAGACTTATCAAGTCGATTTCATATTTCGCAAACGGCGATGAAGCTATGCTTCAAGGCTATTTACGGGCTATCCATCTATGCCTATTTACGAAAGTACAGAATGGAAAGGGCTGCCTATTTACTGAGGCACAGCGATGATACAATAACGATCATCGCAGGAAAGGTCGGATACAGCAATCCGAGCAAGTTTGCAGCAGCATTTAAAGCGATTAAAGGGATGACGCCAGCCATGTATCAGAAAGACGTTGTCCGAATGGAGCATACTCAGACGGATTGGAGCGGTTAAACCGCTCTTTTTTTATGTATGATATTAACTATGCAAATGACATTGATTATCAATGAGAAAAAAGGATGGTGGGCGGCCTGGTCATGCTTCCATTTACACCCTATGGTTTAATCGGAATTGTATGGGCAGCCGTGGCCGGGCTTGAGTGCGAAGTGCTTTTTTAGCGGTAATGTATAGAAAATATTCAACTCTGTTTTTGATGATAAGTGGCTCGGTCGCCACCATTTTAAGCACTCTTCTTGAATACCCCTTATACGGCCATGCGGCATTATCGATTGGAGTGCAAATCACCATGCTCGTGGTGAGTGCCGTAGGCGGAGCGATCGGTGGAATATTGTCCAAATTGTTGGCAGAGTCGATGTTGAAATTAGGTTTGTTAGCAGATTATCGCAGATCATCATTAGATCATACTTACAGGAAGTGAAACTCATGATTGAAATGCACGATGTTCACTTTGCTTATGCGGGAACAATCAAGCCTGTACTGGACGGCATAGATGTAATGATCGGCAATAATGAAACGGTTTTGCTGCTTGGTGCTTTCGGAGCGGGGAAAAGCTTACTTGTGCTCTGCTTGAATGGCTTGATTCCGAATAGTATTTATGGGGAGTTCGCGATCGGATCAACGAAGGCTCGGAACTAATATTTTCTTTCGGTTTCGTTGATGTATATGAATCGGGGGTATTATTTGGGTTAGCTACAGGATTGCGATTGCTTGCCATGCTCGTTCTATCGCTGTTATTCACCTTGACGACAGACACAGCGGATCTTATTCGCGCGCTCATTCAACAATGGAGAGTCAACTATCGCTTTGGATTCGGTACACTGGCTGTTCTTCGTTTCATTCCTATTCTTATGCAGCAGTTTCAGCTTGTCAAAATGGCTCACCAGGTTCGCGGCTATACAGGGAAAGGGTCTCGCAGAATCATTGAACGAACTCAAAGATATGCACTGCCTCTCCTATCCTCATCCTTACGTCACGCAGAACGTATGGCCTATTCTATGGATTCGCGTGCCTTCGGAGCTTACCGAACTCGTACTTATTTTCGCCGATCATCAATGGCGAGGCAGGATTTTTTCTTTATAGGAGCTTTTTGGATCGGATCAACCTTGGCAGTCCTCATCCTGTTTCACTTTGACATGCTTGGCAAGCTTTCTTTATTCAAAACATATCATTAGCGGGTGTGAATAATCTTAATGAAAAATTCAAATTGGGTTTCCATTGTCTGGTCGTTTGCCGATGCCTGTAAAAGTCGGCTGGCGCTCTCTGTAGCGTGTGCAATCATTAGTGTTGCTGGAGGAATTATCCCTTATTTCGGCGTCTATCAGATCATTCATTTGTTCATGACTCATGAAGTTCAGTTTCGCGACATTGTTTTTTGGGCTGGTGTTTGTCTTGGAGGCTATGGGGTGAAAATCATTTTTCATGCTGTTTCAACGACGCTAGCTCATCATGCAGCTTATCAAATCCTGGAATCCATGCGTGTTCGGATTGCTGAACGGTTAATGAAAGCTCCGTTAGGAACGGTACAGAACCAATCGGTAGGCAAGCTGAAGAATGTCATGATCGATCGGGTAGAAACGATCGAGCTGCCGCTTGCGCATATCATCCCTGAAGGCATTTCAAACCTTTTATTGCCGGTCTGCGTGTTTGCGTATTTGCTGTTTATCGATTGGCGGATGGCATTTGCATCCCTGCTAACCGTACCGATTGCGGCAATCGCCTTTGCTTATTTAATGAAATCCTTTAATAAGCAATATGCGTCTTACATGGAATCCAGCAATCACGTCAATAGTGTCATTGTGGAGTATGTAGAAGGAATTGAAGTCATCAAAACATTCAATCAATCATCGTCCTCTTATGAAAAGTTTGAGCAAGCCATTCAATCCTTTAAAGACTATACGCTGAGCTGGTTTCGCAATACCTGGAAGCTGATGAATTTCTCCAATGCCGTCTTACCTTCAACCTTGCTCGGTACTGTACCTGTCGGGATGTACTTGTATCAGACGGGGACATTGAGTCCTTCCGAGCTGGCGATTTGCTTCATTTTATCCTTAGGAATTGTTGGGCCGCTCACGAGCTTCACCTTATTTGTGAATAACGCGAAGACGATCGAATATGCCGTTATGGAAGTCAATGAATTTTTACAGTTAGAAGAGCTGAAGAATGCATCAGAACAAGTCCAATTCGATCAATACGGAGTAATCTTTACAGATGTTTCCTTTTCGTATTCAGCGCATTCACAAGACACAGTGTCCGCACAAAACAAGGTGCTCCATTCGATCAATCTAACGTTTCCGGAAGGAAGCTTTACGGCACTGGTAGGCCCTTCGGGAAGCGGGAAATCGACCATTGCCAAATTGATTGCGAGGTTTTGGGATGTAACGGACGGGGAGATTTCGATTGGAAATGTTCCGCTCAAACAAATTCCCCTGGATCAATTAGCGAATACCGTCAGCTTCGTATCGCAAGACAATTTTCTTTTCGATTGCTCCTTGATCGACAACATTCGGCTCGGCGATCCGAATGCGACAGATGAAGAGGTGATTGCAGCGGCTAAGGCCGCTTGCTGCCATGATTTTATCGAGCAATTAGAGCATGGCTACCATTCTCTTGCCGGAGAGGTAGGGGGCAGGCTGTCCGGAGGAGAAAAGCAGCGAGTGGCGATTGCCAGAGCAATGCTAAAAAATGCTCCCATTATCATTTTGGATGAAGCGACCGCTTTTACAGATCCCGAGAATGAAGAGAAGCTGCAGAAGTCGATTGCCGCTTTAACAAAAGGAAAGTCTTTGTTCGTCATTGCCCATAGATTATCAACGATTCAGCATGCGGATCAAATTATCGTGCTCAATCATGGACAGATTGAATCCACAGGAAGTCATAACCAGCTTCTTCAGACATGCGAATTGTATCGGCATATGTGGGAGGCCCATATCGGCGCAAAAGCATGGGCAGCGAGCAGCAGTGCCAAGGAGGTGCATGACAATGGTTAGATCGATCCAGCGTTTGCTGAATTGGACGGGTACTCGGCGAAAGCGTATCTATATCGGGTTTGTCTATTCTTTTTTCCATACTGTCTTCACCGCCTTGCCTGTCATCATTGCCGCTTATAGTTTAAAGCTGATTCTGGAAGATATGAATGGCAAGGAGTCGCTCGCGACAAGCTCTATCGTGTATATCGCCATTTCTATGGTGATCGCTGTGGCCGGCCGTTTTATGTTTGGCTATCTTCGTGCATCCACGCAAGAAAGTGTGGGGTATGAAGTGACGGCTGAACAACGAATTCACATTGGCGGACTCTTAAAGCGGGTATCATTGGGTTTTTTTCATCGTAAAAAAGCGGGAGATATTACTTCGGCTGTAACGACAGATTTATCCTTTATCGAAATGCACGGCATGAAGATGATCGATGTCATCGTAAACGGCTACATCAGTGTATTTACCCTAGTTCTGTGCTTGGCTTTTTATCATTATGCAGTTGCGCTTGCGGCTATTGCAGGCATTGCGTGTTCTGCATTATTCTTAAAATTGCTGCGCAGCAAAAGTGAAGAGAACGCACCGATTCATCAGCAAGTCAAGGATCGCATGATTTCAGCGACGATTGAGTATATTCGGGGAATGCCTGAAGTGAAAGCCTATCATCAGCAGGGCGTTACGAAAGAAAGTATTCATAAGGCGTATGAAATGGGCAAAGAGATCAATATCAAAATCGAAAAAAATTATATGCCGTACAATAGCCTGCATCTGCTCTCCCTTCATGCTGCTTCAACTGGCATCGTTGCCGTCTCAGCATGGCTGGCGATGAATGAAATCATTCCGTTATCGACGATGATCATGATGGTTATTTTTTCATTCGTGATCTTTAATCAGGTTGAAGCGATGAATAACGCCTCCCATGTATTGAAGGTGATTGACGCAACGCTGGACAAGCTGGAAGAGATGAATGAGACGGAGGTTCTGGATAAGCATAGTAAAGAAATCCATTTGGAGAAATTTGATATTCAATTCACGAATGTATCGTTTGGCTATGAGCGACGGCAGGTGATTCGGGACGTTTCCTTTACGGTTCCGGAACATACAACTACGGCAATCGTCGGACCTTCCGGAAGCGGGAAAACAACGCTATGCAAGCTGATCGCGAGATTTTATGATGTGGATCAGGGGCAGATCGAAATCGGCGGAGTAAATATCCGCGAGGTTACGAGTGAAAGCTTGTTGAAAAATATGAGTATCGTATTCCAAAAGGTATATTTGTTTCATGATACCATACTAAACAATATCCGCTTCGGAAAGCCGGATGCCACCTTGGAGGAAGTCGTGGAGGTATCTCAAAAGGCACGCTGCCATGAGTTTATTATGGCATTGCCGGATGGCTATGACACGATGGTTGGAGAAGGCGGGTCAACGTTGTCGGGCGGTGAAAAGCAACGGCTTTCCATTGCAAGGGCGATGCTGAAAGATGCGCCTATTATTATTCTGGACGAAGCAACGGCAAGTATTGATCCGGAGAACGAGCATGAAATTCAAGCAGCGATCAGTGCGCTAGTTGCAGGCAAGACGATCCTTATTATTGCGCACCGTTTGGCGACCATCCAACATGCGGATCAAATTATTGTGCTTGATAATGGCGGAATCGCTCAAAGGGGAACGCATGAAGACTTAATAAAAGAAGACGGAATTTATAAGAACTTTTTGCAAATAAGAGAAAGAGCAGAAGGTTGGAGTTTATGATTAATAGGTTTGATAATGATCGTGGAGGTTCGAGCCCTCTCACCGGTGACTTTAGCGTAGAATGAAACGATTCAATGGGGGCATTATCAGCGGGCGTTCCCTTGCGGGACATGCTCATGATAATGCCTTTTCCTTTTACGGCTTCCTAAGCCTGAGACGTATATCTTGGTTAATTTAAATAAGTGATGGTAGGTATGGCTTCGACTCCGCTTGCATAGTAGAAGTTAAGAACGCTGAAAAAGTCAATTGCCTTGTTTTCGTTTAAATCATACACGAGAATGTGGTCGCCCCAATTCTCCAAATCGTCCTCGTCAATCCGTCTCGGAGTTGTTTTTCCCAGCGTATCTACAAATGAGTTATGGTATTCATGGTTAGGTCCGGATTGATAAGCGGACACGAAATACGTAAATAGCGTCCCTTTATCCACATAGATAAGAATCGCCTTATTGGAAGACGCGGATGAAGAAGAATAATTGACCGGAGCGGAAATGGACTTTATTTTGACGCTAGATATGTTATGCGAACGATGGGTATATCCACTTCCCCAAGAGTTAGTAAACTCGCGCTTCCATTCAAGATGTGGATTTTCTCCCTTTCCCGTACCAACGTAAACCCCATTGGAATAAACGGCGCCATCCGGATACTCTGCCACTACATTCAATAAGGAAGCGGAAGCGTGCAATATGCTTGAATAATTTGCCTTATTCAGGGCATTCATCCGAATTGTATAAGAATCGCCAACTGTTCCATCGGAATAGACGCGAATGGCGTAATCTCCTGCAGGCAGCTCTTTCAAGGAGACTTGATGGCCTGCAGAGACTGACACGTTAGTCGCCGCAGCTTCTCCAGTGTTCCAATCAACCAGATACAGCCGCGCCACATAAGCGGAGTTGCTGGACACCAGGTTCATGATCATGCTTCTGTCACTAGGAACTTTAAAAAACCACAAATCATCAGGATCCTCGGCAGTTAACGTGTCATTAAAATTCATGAGAGCGTCGGCAACATTATAGGAAGACTTTGTTGAGAAGGAAGGCTCAAGGGTGATGTTGTCGTCTTTCTGTTCAATGAGTGCATCAACAGCAGTCATATCAAGCGAATCCGGGAATGCTGGAACAGAAAACCGATTTACGGTTTCCGGAGTGAGCGGCAGAATGGCCTCTGCACTTTCTGGTGCCGATTCTGCTGAAACGGGTACAGTAAAAACACTGAAAAATAAAGCCAATATCATGATAACGCTTAATGCTTTGGAACTTTGTCTTTTTCTCATTTAAACCTTCTCCTTTTTCAGATTATTTTAGGCAACCCAGCTAAGATGACATCCACCATGTGGAAATATAAAGTAAATTAATACCTATATGTACCATTTATAGTAGACTTCATCCTGTTAGATTGCAATATGATTTTCATTCGTTTGAATAATGTTCATAATTTTCAGAACAAGCACGTGACAAGTAGAGAAAAAAATTGCAACCGAAAAAGACGAAATTGTACGACGTTGCGGCCAGAGCACGGCTCCGCGGAGAATATCGGCAGAGAATCATGTATAATGTAAAGCATCGTATGGCACGGTTGCCGGAAAGGAGGATGTCATCTATGAAAGCATTGGCAGCTCAGAGGTGTATCGAGATCAGGAGAAAAATTGAATGCACAGTGGAGCGAATTACGGAGACCTCCTTCCATATGAAGCTGTACAGCCATGAAATTACCGTGAAAGAGGAACGGATTGCAATGGATAGAATTTACGATATTTCGTACTACCGAAAAAGCCGAGAAGAAGATGCTATCGGTTTCCTCTACTTGCATACCAATCGAGGCGTTCAGACGTATTACGTAAAAGACGATCCGACTCAATTTATAGAAGCCTATAGAAAGCTGAATGAGTTAAATAGAAGAAAATGAGCAAGAAGCTCAGATAGAAAAAATTGCATATGTTCATTCGTTTCAACACGCTTGACACGGTTAACACATCATTATATACTAATGAAGTGTTGAGGCCGCATCAGGTCTCAGAACGATAACATAATCATAGTTTGCGGTCATGGCGGAATTGGCAGACGCGCTAGATTCAGGTTCTAGTGTCAGCAATGACGTGGAGGTTCGAGTCCTCTTGACCGCACCACCAATGTAAACGACAGTCCTTGCGAGCAGCAAGGGCTTTTTTGTTGTGCCGCGCTCTTTTCCCTCGGAAAGCCTCAGAATGGTAAAGATGAGTTGAAAATTCGATACCATGTAAAATGGAACAAATGGAAGATTGTACCCGAATGAAAGCGATGTATTCGTTTTCTTTAAAATTAAAGCGGTTTTACTTTTGGGTAATGAATAGGATAGTTTGATAATAGAAAAGATTTCATGCTCGTTTTCAGAAAGAAGGTGAAACAAATAGAATACCGGTGACATTCTCTCCGGCAGCTCACGCATTTACTCCCCATCAATAAGACATCTAAGAGATAACCCGCATTTTCACAGTGGAAGAACATACATCCATAGTGCCTGCAGAATATATAGAACTTCCGCCTAACGCCAATACTGTATCATGCATTATCGTGTAGAAAGATAAGAAGGAGTGGGCGCTATGCAATACTTTTTTTATGTAACCACAACTGTATTTCTAGTATTTCAATTGCTATATACCATCGTCCCCTTATTATTCAGCAAAGTAAAAAAATTAGACAGCAATCTTTCCGAAAAATCAATATCGGTGCTGGTCCCCGCTTATAACGAGGAGCTTACCATTGCAAATTGCATCAAAGCGATGGAGGTGCTGAATTACGGCGACCATGAAGTCATCATCATAAACGACGGTTCGAAGGATGATACATTCCGGCGGCTTCATGAGCTGCTGGAGTTGGAGCCCATTGACAGAAAACCGGATCAAAAGCTTGCTTATAAGGAGATTAAAGGGATATATGGCTCGAAAATCTATCAAAATATATTCGTCATCGACAAATTGAACGGTGGAAAAGCGGATTCCTTAAATGCGGGCATCGATTGCGCTCAATCCGACATTGTCATAACGCTGGATGCGGACAGCATGCTCGAAGTCAATTCGCTTAAATATGTCAATCAATATTTCCATGACAAGGAAATAATCGCACTGGGTGGCACCGTTAAAATCGTGCAAGGCGCCCAAAAAAAGAACGGAGTCATTGTAGAGCAATTTGCGGGCAAAGGGATTATCAAAAGCCAAATTATCAATTACATTCATGGTTTCTATGTCCGGAAATTAACGCAATCTGTATTTAATTCCATTGTTGTCATCTCAGGCGCATTCGGCGCGTTCTACAAAGAGATCTTGATCCAAGTTAATGGCTTCAGAAGCACGGTTGGAGAGGATATCGACATCACCCTGAAAATTCATGAGTATTTGAAGGCGAATAAGTTGAAGCAGAAGCTGGTGTATGCCCCGGAGGCGGTATGCTATACGGAATGTCCGGAAAACATCCCCAACTTCTATAAGCAGCGGATCCGATGGCAAAAGGCTTTTGTCGATTGCATCTTAATATATTGGTCCAAACTGTCGGAAAAGTTCAGCTTGGGCGTCAGCCTGTTTTTTGCGATTGACGGTTTTGTATTGGGAACGCTGACCGCCTTCACAACCATTTTTTATTTGTTGCAAATCGCGCTTTTTGGCGGCGACATCATTCAAGCGCTTATGATGTTAAGCATCACATTAATCGTGAATGCCACACAAATTATCATCTCGCTGTACCTGTGCCAAAAATACGAAAGCAGTTATGCGTTCAAGGATTATTTGAAAATGTTCTTATTCAGCCAGTATGAATTGTTAACGTACCGAAATTTATTGCTTTATTTAAATATTGTCGGAACCTTTAAATATTTCGACAATGATGAAGGCTGGGGTTATGTAGAGCGCAAAGGGGTTGCAACCATCAGTTAATTTTGCCCAACAGATCATATAGGCTAACTTAGGAGGCTGCCATGGAGAGTGTTTTCAAAAATAATAGAATTATATACATTGACATATTGCGGATCATTTCCATTATAGCTGTTATTGTGCTGCATATTACCGCGGATTTGCTGACCAGAACGAACGATTTTGACACCCCGTCATGGTGGGTCAGCAATGTGTTTAATTCCATTTCGAGATTTGCGGTTCCTGTATTTTTCATGATTAGCGGAGCGATGATACTGCGGATTGACGTCCAATCGTACAGGGACTTCTACATAAAAAGAGTATTGCCTTTAGTCATCTCGCTAGTGAGCTGGTCTTTGATTTATGCCTTGTACATGCAGTATTTTATCGTTAACAGCCATATGAACGTCTATCAATTTCTCGGAGATTTCGCTTATAAATTACTGACAGACGGGAACTATATTCATTTATGGTTTTTGTATGCTATCATCGCCATTTATATGACGGTTCCTTTGATTAGCAAATTGGTGAAGGCGTGCAGCGAGAAGGATTTGCGTTATTATTTGACGCTCTGGTTCATTATCAGCATCCTGTATCGCTTGATATCTGATATCGTACTAAAAGCAACTTCGCAATATATAAATATACCTATTTTGAACATTCCTTTTTTTATGGGTTTTTTGGGGTATTTTGTATTGGGATACTATATGTTTACATATGGGCTGCCGGAGAGACCGAAAAGATTATTTTTTAATTTGGGCATTATCTCGTTTTTTGTTACTCCGGTGGCGACTTATTTTGCATCTCTGTACAATGGCGTGCTGGATGAAATGTTTTACGGGAATTATTCCATCACGACGTTCTTTATGGCCATAGCCATGTTTATTTACTTTCAAGAGAAAGACAGCTCATTAAGGGAAAAAGTAAATCACAAAATCAAAAAAATGATCGGTTCCGTGTCAAAAGCGAGCTTCAGCATTTATCTTATTCATTTGCTAATCGAATTGCTCGTATCCCGACGGGCCGACACCGAGGGAACGCTGCTGCAAACTTCGTTCAACCTTGCGTTTAATGTAGTTGCCATCTTTGCAATCAGTTACATTACGGTCAAATTGTTGAATCTTAATAAATTCATAACCAAAGTGCTATTTGGTGGAAGAGGTTAATGATGCGTGTAAGCCATTATACAAAAGCGTTTATCGTGTTGTTAATAATAGGGATGGGCTTCTATTTTTATAATTTGCACCATACAGACCATAAAATGAATACTGTTTATATTCCGATATGGAAAAATTTAAGCGATATCAAGCTGCAGGATAAGAAGGTGGATATTGCATTTATCGCCTTCGCAAAAATAGATAAAAACAATATTTATTTTCATGAAGATCCTGCCTCAAACGATCAAATCAAAGCGAACATCAAAAAGCTGAAAGAGAATCATCCGCAAACACGCTTTGTGCTGGCTGTCGGAGGGTATAATGTGGATGGATTTTCGGATGCATCGCTGGACGCCAATCGGTATCAATTTACTGAAAGCATTGTTGGGATGGTGCAGGAGCTGGATTTGGACGGAGTGGATATCGACTGGGAATTTCCGGCTTTTGATGCTTGGGGGACGCAAAAGGCACGAGCCGAGGATACTGCGAACTTTACGTACCTGATGAAAGAATTAAGGGAAAAGCTTAATAAGCTGCCCCATAAAAATAAAAAATATGTGTTGACCTTTGCTGCGGGAACGCAAGACTGGTATTTCAACAATGTAGAGGTTAAACAAGTAGAGAAATACGTCAATTTCATCAACGTTATGAGCTATGACTTGACGGGCCGATGGTCTGATACGACAGGGTACAACGCTAATCTGTACAAGGATGCCAACGAGAAGGCCAAAGATAGCGTGGATGAAATTATCAATATGTATTTGCAGCACGGCATTGACAGTAAGAAGCTGCTTCTGGGCATTCCGGCCTATTCGTACGGATGGGAAGGCGTGAAAAGCGAAGGAGGAGGCAACGGAGCGTTTGCTGCCGGAAAACCAATCGATATAGACAAAGTGGATTTGAGTTATAAAACCATCGAACAAAAATATAGGAGTAAAAAAGGATTTAAGCGTTATTATGACGAGAAGGCAAAGACCGCATTTTTATATGATGGGGATATGTTCATCACTTATGAGGATAAAGAAGCGTTAAAGGAAAAAATAGCGTACATTCAAGGTAAAGACTTGGGAGGGGCAATGGTTTGGGAATACTCTCAAGACTCCGAGGATGGAATTGTGAAGTTTTTGGGTGAGCACTTGAATGAGTAATATCAGCCAAATAATTCAGGTAACGCTTAAATCATTCATGGGCAAGTAAGCGATGCCAAGCTATGATAGAGGTGTTACTAGGATGGAGGTTGGTATTAATGAAGAAACAGCGTGTAGGTATCGTGGGCTGTGGAAATATTTTTCCAATGCATGCCAAGTCCGTAGAGCTGAATGAACATGCAGAATTAGTGGCTATATGTGATGTCAAAGAAGATCGGGCACAGAAAGCAGCCAATCAATACAACTGTGCTTATTACTTGGATTATAAACAAATGATTGATGAGGCCGACTTGGACGTTGTGCATGTATGTACACCACACCATATGCATGCTCCTGTCGTCATCTATGCAGCAGAGAAAGGCAAGCATGTCATTACGGAGAAGCCGATGAGCATTACGGTTGCGGATGCGGAGGCGATGATCGAGGCGTGCCGCACACACAATGTCACATTCGGAGTCATTTTTCAAAACCGCTATAATCCAGGCTCTGTGTTGATTAAGGAAGCTCTCGACAGCGGCAAGCTGGGGCGCGTGCTTGGGGCCCGCTGTTCTGTCACCTGGAAACGGACAGACGAATATTACAGCAAGAGCGATTGGAAGGGCACCTGGGATAAAGAAGGCGGCGGCGTCATTATCGATCAGGCCATTCACACATTGGATCTGATGAGATGGTTCATCGGAGACGATATTGCTGCGATATCCGCTCACATTGAAAATCGCACGCATCGACAAATCGACGTTGAAGACGTGGCTGATGGAGTTATCGAATTCAAAAACGGGACGATGGCCTCCTTCTACGCGATGAACTATCATAGCTATGATGCTCCAGTGGAGATTGAATTGCACTGCGAGAAAGGAACCGCGCATATTAAGGCCGAGCAAGGCGCCATTCATTATGAAGACGGCACTGAAATTAGCCGGGACACCGATCGCAACAACGTGATCGATTACGGCGCAGGGGTAAAAACGTACTGGGGGATTAGTCACATCCATCAAATCGGGAACTTCTATGATGCTGTAATCCATGGTGAGCCGTTGCATATTACAGGGGAAGAAGCCTTGAAAACTCAGAAGATGGTCGCGGCTATATATGAATCCGGGAAGACGGGACTAAAGGTTCAATTTTGAGCCTGTGAATAAAAATCAAGTGAAGCTTCTATAGCTTAATGAGGAAGAATCACCTGTTAGATGCCAACATCTATCAGGCGATTCTTCTTTTTTAGATTGGGTCCTCGTTAGCGGATGTCAATTCGCCCTCTCGTGTTCTTCAACCTCGATGCGCTCTTATATCCACTCTCCCAATGGCTCAGATTGAGCAAGTTAAAAGTCGCCGAAGCAGCCTTATGTTCACTCTCCCGTTGATTCAGATTGAGCATTGAACAGCTCGGACATCAAATCTTCTGCTTCCTGCCTTCGCTTTGCTGTTTCTATTGGGTCGACTATTATTTTATCTTTGCAGATGATTACTGCGTCCCCGGCCTGAGCGCCGTCAGGGAGCAATGACTTTTGAAAGTCATGCGTCTTTCCATCAAGCTCAATGACCGCAATATCTCCCTCAATACGGTCAATTATCCCTTTTTTCACATCGTTCACCTCGCTGTTACGAATGTTATCTTCTTCCCGTCACTGATTGCAGTGACCGTTCCTTGCTGATCGGTTCGATATATTTTGGAGTTCGCTTTTTTTAGACGAGTGAGTATGTCCTTCGTTGGATGTCCATACTTGTTGCCTGTTCCTGCACTAATAATGGCATGTGCAGGTTTGACCGCATTCAGAAATTTCTGCGATGTCGATGTAGTTGAGCCATGGTGTCCTACCTTGAGCACATCGGCAGACAATTCGGCCCCGCTTTTGAGCATGTCCGCTTCGCTTTTCAGCTCCGCATCACCGGTAAACAGAAAGGAGGTGTCCTTGTATTGCAGGCGCAAGACCGCGCTCCATTCGTTAAGCTCATTACCGTATTCGTTGACTGGTCCGACGAACTTGGCCTTCAATCCGGCAAGCGGGATGTCAACGCCGGCTTTCGCCGTTTTGATGGTGAGCTTCTGCTTTTTCACGGCCAATAAGAAGTCTTTAAAGGTTTGTGTCGTATGCGATACCTTGGGAGCATAGACGGCTTTGACCGGGAAGGCGTTAATCACATCATCCAAGCCGCCGATATGATCGGCATCGGGGTGGGTGGCAATCACTGCGTCAAGCTGCTTTACCCCGAGGTGCTTGAGATAGGTTACGACGTCTTTTCCCTTGTCATTGTCACCCGCATCAATTAATATGTATTGGTTTTTTGGTGTTCGAATGAGAGTGGAATCTCCCTGTCCTACATCTAAATAGTAGACTTGCAGCGTACCGGCAGCTTGTTTCTTCGGGAGAATCATTGCCGCGCCAGTGCTTTTTTGAGCTGATTTTTTGTCGGTGGCCCTTCTTATGCTGCCATCCTTGTTATGATAATGATACTCTCCATCTGTAAGCCCCCATTGCTCGCAATTGGTACGGCACGTATGCCCCCCATTGGCATCGGTCTTACCTGGATGTGCGATGGCTGAAGCAGGAAGGATGGTAACGATCAACGTTAAAACTAGGAATAGTGGAATCAGATGTCTTCTCATGATGCTCCTTCTACTGTGTGTCATAGAACCAATATTACCATAACTACATGGTAGTTGAAAACAAATGTTCGCATTTAACGGGTGCTTGTATCGATTAATAGGCAACAATGCTTGTACGCTATGGAAAACATATTGGCAAGCTGTAAGAATAATTCACAATCGGGTTGCTTCATAAGAGCTCCAGTTGCTGAAAAGGAGCAAGAGTTATTTATTGAACCAAGCCTCTGAGCAGCATGTCGGAACCTGATGAAGGGGATGAGATGACAGGAGCTCCTGTTACAGAGCTAGAGTATAAGCATTCATTGCAATGCCGTACTTGATGAGGTTAATATGGCGACATATTAATAAACCTGGGGTGGTACCACGAGAATCTCGTCCCCAAGACGCTAAGTCTTGGAGGTGAGATTTTTTTGTTTTGTAACAATATAGAACTGCTATTGACTATAAATAGGAGGGTATGACTATGTTAAGGAAAATGAGACTGTCTCTGAACATTTTATAGATAAGCTGATTCATGACGATCTTCAAGCCGGAACATATAACAGAGATATTTGCACAAGGTTTCCTCCAGAACCTAATGGATACCTTCACATTGGAAGTGCGTATGCCATACACACGAACTATATGACAGCTAAAAAGTTCAAAGGGAAGTTTTATTTGCGCTTTGATGATACGAATCCTTTAAAAGAGGATATGGAATATGTGAATGCCATCATTGATGATATCAATTGGCTGGGTTACAGCCCGGGCGACAATATATTTTATGGATCAGACTACTCGAATGAAATATTCAATGCGGCTGTTGCTTTGATCAAGAAAGGAAAAGCATATGTTTGCGATTTATCGCCAGAGGAAGTAACGGCTTACAGAGGAACCCTTACGGAACCTGGCAAGAACAGCCCATACAGAAATCGATCCGTCAAAGATAACCTCGATTTATTCACAGACATGAAGAACGGTATTTATCATTCAGGGGCAAAAGTTCTGCGGGATAAAATAGATATGGGTTCTCCCAATATAAATTTAAGGGACCCTGTAATCTACAGAATCATTCATGCGGAACATTACAGAACGGGCAAGACGTGGTGCATCTACCCCATGTATGATTTTGCTCATCCCATTCAAGATGCAATCGAGGGCATAACGCATTCCTTATGTTCCAACGAGTTTAAAGATCATCATCGTCCTCTTTATGAATGGGTGATGAATGAGCTTAGTATATGTGAAGCTCCTCAACAAGGGGAATTTGGAAGGCTGAGCATAACAGGTGTTGTTACGAGCAAACGATATTTAAAACAATTGGTTGCTGGGAAATACGTAGACGGATGGGACGATCCAAGACTCCCTACGATTCGCGGACTCAGGAGAAGAGGCTTTACTCCTGAAAGTATAAGAAGCTTTATCGAAGAGATCGGCTTAATTAGACATCAGAACATGGTTGACATCGCTATGCTTGAACATTCTGTAAGGCAGGATTTAAAAGTAAAAGTAAACAGTATTATGGCGGTAGTAAATCCTTTAAAAGTGGTGATCACAAATTATCCAGAAAACCATTCTGAATGTGTAACTTTTGATAACAATAGCGAGAATGATGCTTTAGGGAAGAGAAATGTGCCCTTTACAAGAATTGTTTATATTGAAAAGGATGATTTTATGGAGCAGCCATCCAAAGGGTTTCACAGACTGACTCTACATGCAGAAGTTCGGTTAAAAGGGGCTTATTTCATTACGTGCAATGAAGTGATCAAGGACGAACAAACAGGTGAAATAATCGAGCTCCGCTGCACGTATGATCCGAAAACAAAGAGTGGAACCGGCTTTACGGAACGGAAAGTGAAGGGGACGATTCATTGGGTTTCAGCGCAGCACGGAATAAAAGCAGATATACACATGTATGAGAAGCTGTTAATGGATAACGATCGCATGAAAGATGACAGCCCAGCTTGGGATGAATCAATAAATCCTCATTCGCTCCTGATCGTTAAGGATTGTATTGTCGAGCCGTTCGTGGAAAAAGCGCAACCCGAAGATAAGTTTCAATTTATTCGACATGGATATTTTTGTGTAGATAAAAAAAATACAACGAACGATAAACTGGTATTCAATAGAATCGTACCGCTGAAAGATACATGGAGGAAAAATACGTAATACCACATGTGAACTGGGGCACAGGGTAAAGAACCGGGTAGTCTAAGCTGATATCCGGTTCTTCCTGTTTTCTTGAGAAATTGTTCTTCAGCGAATTTTTAACATTTTATTGGAAAACATCCGACGTGAAAAAATGGAATATTGCATCAGACGATTCGTGAATAATGAGCTCTGCATCTCGTGCAGTTGCTTTGATCCCGAACCTCGCCATTTTCCATTGTTCGTCCCGACAAACCGAACTCAATGCTAGTCTTTTCACTTCCACATTTAGGACATTCCTTGATTAAATGCGTTCCGTCGAAACCAACAATGTTCGTTACCCGTCTGCCGAGACGGTCATAACCGCTCAGGTTCGCGCTAAAGTGGATTGGCTCGCTATTGGAATGAATTATTTTATCATTTTCCTCTCCCAATGTAACAGGAAATTCTACTCTCATCGTTTCCCTAACCTCCAATTCTCAAATATGAAATGAACTTATCTCATTTTGTTCACGTAAGGAATATTATACCATGAGCTTATGAGTCTTTGGTTCTATATCTATTACTTTATATGATAAAAATAGACATAAAAATAGAATACTGTGAAAATTGGTTAGTGAGTGTGAAATCTTTATGTGATAATGATACAAATGCTGGCCTCCCATCGTTTAACACATGAAGAGAGGATGTGAACCGATGCTCGAATTGGAACAGGAGGACCGGGAGGTAGTGCATCTCAAGTATATGGTGGGCTTCGCTTACGAGGAAATTAGCGCGATGGTGGGCAGGACAGAACGTGATTGCGCACCCGCGTGCATCGGATTCGCAAAAAGATGGCCCTGCTCATCGAACGCTGCATGGGGAGGTCCAATCATGTCCGAGTCAAATCCGAAGTGGGTGAATGATTTGAAGAAGGTTCATGACCAGCTTGCCATTGACGAGTCGTTCAAGGCGGAACTGCGCTGCAAGCTAGTACAGGAAGGCTTAACCTTCGAGCAGACCTCTCGGCGAAATCGTGACAACGACGGAAGCAGATCAGAAGGGGGACCTCATATTCAAGCTGGAGCAGGTGCCGAGCATTCCTCCATGATGATACTCGATGGTAACGGGGAACGGGCTGTGATGGATGTAACACGAGAAGATAATCGTGCAGATATCGCGATTCTGTCAATAGATGGGGCAGATATGGCTCCTGTGTACTTGTATGATAAGCTTCAAGGCCCGAATTACGAAGAGATGGGTACCCGTCTATGGGATGGAAGTATGCTGAGCTTCTACATTGCAGTGGATGGACGTGACTTCTTCTTTAAGTACAACGCAGCACAATAGTGCATCAGCAATCGAATAACCGAACAATCGAACGATTGCCGAGGGAAGCGGAGCGCCGGATGAACGGCAGCGGCCAGGCGCTTCCCCCGAGTGCGTCAGTCGAGCCAGCCCTTGTCGCGGGCAGTGCGGATCGCTTCAATGCGCGTGCTCGCACCAAGCTTGCCGATGGCTTCTGACATATAGTTGCGGACGGTACCGTGCGACAAATACAAGCGAGCCCCGATGTCCTGCATGGTCAGACCTTGCGCCGCAAGCTGCAGCACCTCACGTTCGCGTGCGGTGAGCGGGCACGGATTATCCCATACCGCAAGCGATAGCTCAGGACTGACGACCCGTTTGCCAGCATTTACGCGCCGGATGGCATCGGACAGCTCATCACTCGGACTGTCCTTCAGCAAATATCCGGCAACGCCGGCTGCCATCGCCCGTTGAAAGTATCCCGGCCGAGCAAATGTCGTTAGGATGATGACTTGGCAAGGCAGCCTGCTTTCCTTAATCGCTTCGGCGACATCCAACCCGGTCATGAGCGGCATTTCGATATCCAGCACGGCGATGTCCGGCTGGTGCTGCTTAATGAGCGCCAGTGCGGCTTCGCCGTTCTCTTCTTGGGCGATGACTTCGATGTCATCTTCGAGTGATAATAACGTTGCCAGCGCCCCACGCAGCAATCGTTGATCTTCTCCTAAAATGATGCGGATCATACTGCTTCACCTGCTTTCCACGTTTCGTATGACGCATGGCATGTACAGCGTCAGCTCCGTGCCCGCACCTGGATGGGAATCGAGCTCCAAGCTGCCATCCACGAGTGCCAGTCTCTGCCGTAATCCAGCAAGCCCTCTGCTCTTGGCTTTTAGAGTCTGTTCCGCCGTAAGTCCGATGCCGTCGTCCTTCACGACGAGCCGCACGCAGCCTTCTTCTACTTCAAAATCGACATGGCAGGAGGCTGCGCGGCTATGACGGACAACGTTCGTCAGCACTTCCCGGAAGCACATGGCCAATATCGTTTCCTGCAGTGCCGTAAGCGGGAGTGGACCGTCTGCAATCGATCGGGCCTCTGCCATTGCCGGATCGACACGTCCGTCCCATTCGGATAGCCGCTCTGGCAGCGATATTTCGATTCCCGCGGCTGCGCACAATGTTCGCGCGTGACCGAACTCTTCTATTAAACGGACCACCTTCATCTCGGTGACAAGCTCCCGCATCTGCTTGAGCGCAGACCGGGCGGTCTGGCGAATGTCATGCGCCTCTTGTGAGGCCTTCTGCGGATCGCGGGGGACGATCTTCTCTACGACCTCAGCCTTCAAGGCAATGAGTGATAGCGTGTGACCGAGCGTATCATGCAGTTCGCGCGCAATCCGCTGCCGCTCTTCCTGCTGTGCCATACGTTCCACTTGGGCTGTGGCAGCCTGTAGTCGCTCTTCCATCTGCTTGTATTGCGCATAAATCCGAATCGTGAACGGAAGCATGCTGAATACACCGAACAAAGGCGGCAGCAGACCGATCGATAGCTCCCAGCCGACTGTGCCGATATATGGGGCGGCGCATGCCGCCATCCCAAGCGTGAATACAGAGGCGATGGATACGATGAAGGCCGTTTTTTGTTGGCTGAGCTGGTTAATAAACAAGAAGCTGATAAAAGAATACATCGGGTGATACACAGCCGCCAATATTAATGTAATCAACACTTGAAGCGCCAGCAGCAGTGGCACCCATCGCACCGTCCAGTACAACTGGCGGTACAAGATGACGAACAGGGCGAGCAAGGCAAGCCCGGGCAGCAACCGCTGCACAGGCTCGCGAAATAAGAATGATAATGGAATGATGAGGTTGGCGAGAAGAAGGTACGGAACGAAGCCTTCTGCCGCGGGAAACGGTCTCCAATTATATGTAGTCACTTACATCGCTTCCCGTCTGTTTAGGATATAACTTGATATTATCATAAATACAATTCCACAGCCTGTATGAATGAGCCAATCAAGCGCTGCAGGGGCGCTATTCACAAGAATGTTCCAGGCGCCATGAGCGCTTGATCCCTTGCTCTTAAATCTTGCAACCCGTTAGTTAAATATGTGTATGCCCTATTTTATGTTGTTAACTGGTGTTACTTATTATTTAGGATGGATTTAACTGGTCCGAAAACTAACCAAATTATCACAGTACCTATAATATTCACAACCCAATAAATTAGCCAAAAAGTATCTTCAAATGGAACAATGAAAAAAGCTATTCCAACCAGAGTTAATATAATTACAGCACAAACAAAAAAACGACTAAATTCTCGCCACTGATATTTTACTTTCTCTTTGCCATGCAACTTCTTTTTTTCAGGACGCTCTCCAGAGGCCCACTTATAAGCAGCCCATTGATCTGCCCATTTAATAGTTTTATGACCATACGTAATTGAAAAACCGATATACGTTGCTGATAGGCCATGAAAAAAATGTGGCTTGGTACCATTAGATAAATCGATAAACGTGATAATCAAAAGAAAAATATCAATTAACGGAGTTGATGCTAATAAAATGATAGATAATTTATTTAACCCCCATACGTATCGAAGTAGTAATCCGCCTACTAAGAATATCCAAAAGGCTATTTCACCTATAATGATAGCGAGGAATATTAAGTTCATTTAATTAAGCCTCTCCTCTCGCCGAATTGTTTCATTACTTGCCTACATTCGATTGCATATGTCATTGTTCATCATCCTTTTATTTATCCGTCTGGCTTACATATGCATTGTAGCGAATGCAGGGCATGCCGCATTAGTGTGTAATGTCATCTTCTCGATATGACAAATGTCAGCAAACATGAACGGAGTGCTCCCGGGTTATGGTGGGGAAGAATGCCGATGTTCGTGACTTCCTAGGATGCACTGGCATGCCGCTATAAATTAGGCAGAACGTAGACTATAGCCGTTCCCAAGCAGTCGGTATGCTCGTAAAATAGGGTGTAAATACAAAGTAGGGGGATGAGAACGGTTGGAAAATCGATTAAGCAGAAAAGTTAAATCGAAAGAACAGTCCTGCTTATGCAATCAAGGCCATGCGTCACAAGTGCGGTTCCAACACCGCATGAGCGGCCGAACGTCGTTGACACAGGGCCACCGGCACCGGTTTCGCAATTTAACGGATCGATTTATTCCGGGACGAGGCACCCATCGGCATTCATTTAACGGGGTTACCCGAATTGCCGACGGCCATCGGCATGCTTATTCCGGTATTACCGGACCAGCGATCAATGGTCAAGGGCCGCGCCATTTCCACCGTTTCCGTCAAGTAACCCAAGTAGCCGACGGCCATACCCACATCATATCGGGACGAACGAGCGTGCCTATCCGGGTGAGCGGATCGGCGAAGCACCGGCATGGATTAATTGTGGAGAGCATACAGCGAATCTAATAGAGCGATAAGATTTCAGCATAGTCGGCTGAAATCTTTTTTCAATTTAATTAGAACTCTAACTATAACGGTTAGATGATAAAAATATGACTTCGAGGGTACAGTATATTTGTAATCCAACCATAAACAGGAATTCGGCATCGTCATAGATAAAGTGGAGCGAGGGATGTTATGTTTTTTGTTGAGGCATTAATTATATTGAGTGTAGGGTTTTGCTTGTTGCGCATTCTTGGAAAAAAGACAGTATCTGAAATGACGGGATTAGAGCTGATCACGATGCTGTCGATGGCTTCTGTAACAGGGCACGCGGTATCGGAGGACGGATTAGGCAGAACGATTATTACGTTATGCTTGTTCGTCGCATTGCTTATTACCATTCAATACTTGGCGATTAAATTTAACTTTATTGAGAATATAATTATTGGAAAAGCTACACCTGTCATAAAAGACGGACAGCTCGATCCCGTCAATTTAAAACGACTGCGCATGTCCGTAGATCAGCTCGAAGCAAGGATGAGAGAGAAAGGCATAACATCTATGGAAGACATCAAATGGGGTACAATTGAAATTAGCGGTGAGCTGGGCTATGAGTTAACAAGCAAGTCTAAACCGCTTACCGTAGAAGAGCTCGAGAAGCTGTTGGCGCAATATGGTCTGGTGCAGCCGGCGAAAGCCAAACCGAAGAACGATTTGTTCCAGGAAGTATTTCAATATCACGAGTCAGATAAGAAGGAAGCCGATTCAATCCATTTGGAGTAAGGAAGGAGATGATGCGAAAATATGCTTGACATCCTGGAAGTGGGCGAGTATAATACTTAGTTAACAGGTTGTACATCACTTGTTGTGCACTTCCTCAACAGAACAATTTCATCTTTCACCATCATTTCAGCTTGTCCACCGCTCCTTCGGAATTTTCCCTACGCGCCCGTTATTCCGTTGAATCAAGTTTCTAATGAATAGGTTCGATTGTGTAGTATGTTTATTGTTTCGTATGTTTGATTTCAGGTTAAATGAATATCGTAATGAGGAGGGCTTGTATAAAGTACAGCCGGAAGGTCTTTTTAGTTGGAGGTAATTACAAATGAATACAGTATTGGTTAATAATTGGTTGAATCATATGGGAGGATACCGTGCGAGCCGTGCGCTAAACGAACGCCGCTTGTCGTACCGTATGTCTTATGTGCAGGATGTGAAGAAGAACTTGGCAGGTCGCCGCGAGCAGGATAAGCTCCGTCACGCGATTCATCGTGCGAAAGAGCAGGAGATGATTTTACACATTGCATGTGCGAAATTGTCCACACCTTACCGTGAAGCGTTGACCACGCGCTACGTTCATGATCAACGAGGTATTGAACCGGAAGTGATCTCTGAAGCGATCGATGCGTTGACCAACGTGTTGAGCCAGATGGAGAAATCCGGGGTGATTCAATTCCGTGTCATTGAAGGCTATGTTATTTTGCAATATGTACATCAACGTACAGCGTAAACCGTCGTATAAGCAGAATATTGTTAGGTAGAGCTATCATCTCACGGATGGTCTTTATCGTCCGTTCCCGCATCTCATTTCACAGTATTGGGTGAGCATATGAATCAGGAACTATAATAACCCCTTAAGGATATACATCTTAAGGGGTTTATTCATGTTTGTATACAGGCATCAGAGTAGCTTGGCCTTGGTTGGCGCATATTAGTATGGAAGCAATGAACAGCCTCATCTCGTGAGGTGACTATTTGGGGAGGCATCGTATGTTGAAGTGGATGAGTATGTTGCGCAATCAGCGGCGTAAATACGCTTTAATCAGTACGGCTCTGTTCGTACTCTGGGCATGGCTTGGATCCGGTGGAGCGGCCGGGGCAAATGGCAGGAATGAGTTACATAATCTGCTTCCATCTCCTGCATATTCTCTGGAACCCATATCCGGGCGGACGGCAGCGGTAGTTATTGATGATTTCGGCAATAATATGGCCGGAACGGAGGAAATGCTTGGCCTGCCAATCCCGCTTACGGTCGCGGTGATGCCGTTTCTTCCCTCTACGAAGCAGGATGCCGAACGAGCGCACCAACGGGGTCATGAGGTCATTGTCCATATGCCGATGGAGCCTATTTCAGGCAAGGCAAGCTGGCTTGGACCGGGAGCAATCTTAACGAGCTTATCCGATAAAGAGATTGTACGGCGCGTCAACGCAGCCATCGATGAAGTTCCACATGCGGTAGGTATGAATAATCATATGGGATCCAAGGCGACTGCGGATCGGCGTGTAATGCGGCTCGTATTGAAGGTGTGCAAGGAGCGCGGACTGTATTTTCTGGACAGCAAGACGAATTATCGCTCCGTCGTAAGCGAGGTCGGGAAAGAAATCGGTATCCCTATCGTCCAAAATCATCTATTCTTAGATGATGTGTACAAAGAGTCCCATATCGTGAAGCAATGCAGGCTGCTGGAAGAGCATCTAGCCCAGCACGATTCTTGTGTAACGATTGGCCATGTAGGGAGACCGGGATTGAAGACAGCGGTAGTGCTTCGTCAATACGTGCCCCGAATTTCGAAGAAGGCTACGTTCGTGCACATCTCATATTTAGTAAAAAAGCAGCAGCTTCAAGAACTGGAGTCGAAGACGAATCAAAAAAAATGAAATGAAAAGCGCCCTTCTCGTCCATTACGATGGATTACGATAGAGGGCGCTTTTACTTGCAGACGATGAAATAAGCATTAGAACAGTGCTTGGTAATGAACGATCGCATCACTTATCCGGGAAGCAATCTGGCTTTGTGTACGGGGATGAGTAAGAAGGGCACGATCACGAGCATTGCTTATAAAGCCTGCCTCCACGATGACCGCAGGCTGCTGGACACGACGAAGCAAGTAGTAGGTCTTGCCAATCTCTGGTTCGAACCAGGTTCCGAACATAGGATTCAGCGAGTCCTGAATGATTCTTGCCAACATACGGCTCCGTCCCTCGTTCTGATGAAGAACGACTGGACCGCGTGCGGCATTATTTTTGGCCCAATTGACGTGAATGCTAACGAACATTGATACGGGAATCTCTTCGCTTAATTGGCGCCGTTGCGCTAGATCCTTGCGGTGTCTCGAACGGGTGGCAGACCATCGATTGTCATCGCTGAGCGCATAATCCCCGGTCCGGTTCAGAATAACAGGAATCCCGCGCGCTTTCAGATGCAGATACAGCTTCTGAGCAATGGCCAGATTAATATGTTTTTCCAATACGTCGCCGTGACTCGTTCCGCCGTCAATTCCTCCGTGACCTGCATCAATCAGCACTAATTTGGAAAGAAATACATTAGGAAGCGGTTGTTCCCCCGGCAGTACAGTATCGACCGCTATATGATTGTCCGGTATGCGGAAGATATGTTGTTCATCGGTGCGAATGGATGTGGATTGGGCATAAACAGCAGTGCCGGTCATCATAACAGCAGTGCCAAGCAGCAGCACGCACAAGGCTCCGATAATCCATTTGAGATGGTTTGGCAACGAATTTCGTGTCATCGACGGCTCTAACCTTCTTTCTGCATTGGTTCTATACTTAGCGTGCGCAACGATGCTTTCCTTCATTCGAACAAGGGCAAGGTTTGATTGAAGCTTATGATGGGGATGCTAATAAGGGACGAGTCCATGCAGCTAGATGAGGTGTTAAAGGAGGTGACCGTCTGTGGCTAAAGGTGAAGATTTAATTAAATTCATTACACAGCGCGTCGTCACATATATCGACACACCGGTGGAAGCGCGACGGGAGCGTAAAATGGAACGGAAAAATCGTGTGAAAGAGCCATGGGGGACGAAATGGTTCGGAATGATGCCGCTCGGTATGAAAATGTGGGTTAGTCAATGGAGAAGTGCAAGCAAGCCGCTGTATAAGCGAGTCAGCCAGCTTACGCTCGTTCGCTGGTGGAAATCTTCTTCGAAATCCTCAAAGTCATCTTCACAACAGCAGCAACGATGAGATTACCTATATCGAATCCTTTCAAAGATGATCGACTGCATTAGTAACAGGTTTTATCGCCATAGGAATGATTGATTTCGCTTAATCGCTTTATACAACATAAATATTACTTAAAGTTAAAAAAGGCACTCTTTCGAAAAGAGGGCCTTTTGCATAATTTGTTAGGACTGTGGTATGAAGGATCCGTGCTGCAGCGCGTTGTCTGCCGAAATCCAACGCAATGCTTTCATATCGGCTGAATTTACAACGATATACGTGCTGGCCGTGAGTGACTCCTTGGTATCGGTAAAGAGTGAGGTCAGGGAAGACTGCTGCCACTGCTGCATTCCGATAAGCGCGTATGGCTGATTTACAGATGTGCTTGCGTCTTGCTGTACATAAATCCATCGTTTGAATTGAAAGTTGTCCGGAACTTTACCGCTGAGCCGCTTTTGCGGTTGCTCCGCCATCCATAAAATGTTCCCGTATGGATCGAATGGTGTGCGCATCCGGCTGGGCGACGGTGCTGCCTGATCTATCCGATCTGCCTTTTCGGAGAGCAGCTTTCTATCATGCGAAGTTGCAATCTGTAGGCGGTCATTCGCCATATGGGTAAGTTGGGCAGGCTCTGCATTGTTCATTACGGATTGTGAGTTGATCTTAATATCAGGATTGAATTGCTCTGGCAGCCATTCGCCGCTCTGCGCATCCAACCAACCTGCCGTGCCATCCTGCCAGTCTACGCGCCAGACCGTGAAGAGCGGCTGCAAGAACAACGGTTGAACGTTCGACACTGTCTTATCTCCTAAGTCACCAGATTGGAGCACATCGGCAATCGCTTGGTGCAATGTCGCCTCATCGTAAGGCAGGTTCTCGCCTTGCCCATATTCCTCTAAGCGTATTTCACCCTTGTTGGTCGTTTGCAATATCATGTAGCCAATCTGCTTATCGTGATCCATAACGCGAACGAACCAACCGTGCATCCCCGGACCTAACGGCATTAACTCGGTCATCGCTTGACGCCATGCTTCGAATGGCTTATCCTTCGCCAACTGGTCTTTATATTGTTGGACCGCTTCGTTAATTGTTGGTCCTATCACATCCTGCTCTGCCTGCAACTGTGAGCCGTCAGATATAAGCTGAAGATTAGTGTTAGAGTGCTTCGTCGTGAGTGAGAATTCGGCTAGTTGAGCGGTAGAATGCGCTTTCGATACCGTTATGGGCGGAAGTATTTCGCTCGAGGAACTGAATTGGTTCGATGCGATCAATACGGCACATGTGACGCCGCCCGCAACGAGCGAGGTAAGTGCCGCTGCCGTCGTCAGTCTCGCGAACTGGGTCCACCACGGTTGTTTTTTCATGATCGTTCACCTCTCTTATGTTCCAAAATAATAGTTTGTCCGGCCTTTTTTCTATTTGTGCGTCTATTAACCAACCTGCGGTACGTTTCAACCATTTCATTGTAGCGGACAAGCTATGAAAAGACTGTCGGACGATCGTTTCGAGAGGCCGTTCGGAACCGTTCTATTTTTGCCGCTTTCTGACGTTTCCCCGCATATATTCGGCGATTAAGCGAAAAGTGCGGGGATGGTCAGACAGAGCTTTTGTCGGCGCATACAATAGGGAACATCGAAAGTGTAAAATCCAACATTATCGCGTCACCGTCGACGGTACATGAATCACTCCGGCATTAATAAGCGACAGGTGTATCCTCGGTTCGAACTGCCAGCGAAGCTCCTGACTTCTCATGTCGTATTGCTGTTTGATTTGAGTCAGCTTGTCTGTTGGTTCAGTCTCCTCTGCTTCCCGCGTACTCCTCTTCTCTGCGGCCGTCTCCTGCAGCAGCGGCTCATAGTAGGCAGCGAGCCTGGCAAGCTCTTCCTCGAGTCTTGCGCTCGCTTCGCTTGCCCAAGTGTCGTCATAGCGTGAAATAATCTCGACAAGATGCTCCTCGACAGTAGAGCGGGCCTGTTGGATCGTCATACGCCAAGGCAGCACATGCACGTGGGGCGGCAGCTTCGGCGTAAGCTGCATTGCAAGCGCTTCCTCCATATAAGAGGTGCGCATTTTGCCGCTGACGAGCGAAATGCCGTAGCTGTGAATTTCCTCGCGCTTCAGATCGCAGGCGAATTCGAGCTTCAGGTTGAGCAGCAGCCACGGTTCGTAAGGGGTAGAACGGCGCGTGCCTCGTGCTGGGCGCGCTGCCGCTTCGTCCGCCGCCGGCTCCACGAACAGGCTGACGAAGCGGCCCTCACTGTGGGCGGCCTGCATAATCTGCTCGAGGCGGCGGCTTCCGTGGGTGACGTCCTCGCGTGGGATGCGCCCGGGGCCGCCCCCGCCGCCCGTGAAGGCCGGTGCCACGCCGAAGTAGCGCCCGAGGATGGAATCCCCGGGCGCGATCGCAGGCGAATCCGGCGCCGTGCCGGGCACGGGCGGCGTTGCGGCGGCAGTGCCCGCCGCGGGCGTGCTGCCGGGAGCTGCAGCCGGCACGGCAGCATATGGCGCCGCGTCACCCACAGTTGGCGCCATAGGCGCGCCGCCAGGGCCTCGCGGCGGCTCCTGCGGCATCGCCACCGGGTCGAACACGAACGTGAAGCGCATCGTTTCCGGCTCTGCCCCCGTGCGATCGACAAAGCCCCAATAATAGGGGCGGTTCGTCAGCACGCGGTCGGCGCGTTCGGACAGCTTCACGGTCGTGTGCGCGGGCGACTTCTCGAGGATATGGCAGTCCGTTGCCTCTAAGTAGCGCATAACATAACGGCGGACTTGTTCGGTATTCATCTATTAGGCCTCCGCTTCCGTACTTATTTGATCAAGCAACCGGCCTAGGGCCTCCGTCGAATTCCCGCTTTCCGTCTCCACTTCCTCGCGAATGGAGTTCAGTGAATGTCCAAGGCGGTCGACCTGTTGTCTAATATCCTCCTCGGTACCGGCTTCCAGCAGGATGCGGGATAAGCTTCGTTCCAGCGAATCTTGTTTCTCGAAGCGTTCCAGAATCATGTCGAGGCGGCCGATGACTAATTCAAACATATTGATTTTTTCATGGAGGAGATTAAGAATGTGTTCCTCAATCGTTCCATGTGTGGACAGATTGTATATTTTCACGTCGTTCATTTGCCCGAGACGGTGGACACGGCCAATGCGCTGCTCGACGCGCATCGGGTTCCACGGCAAATCGAAGTTGATCATATGATGGCAGAACTGCAGATTGATGCCCTCGCCGCCGGCCTCGGTCGCAATCATCACTTGGGCGCGGCCTCGGAACAGATCCATCATCCAGTCTTTTTTGCCGCGATTCATACCGCCGCTGTACGGTACCGCAACGAGTCCGTGCTTGCGGAAATATTGCAGCAAATATTCTTGTGTCGCCCGGTATTCGGTAAAGACAATGACCTTCTCGTTCATCTCGCGTATGAGCTGAATGGCCGTCTCGGCTTTCGTATTCGCGGTGATGCCCTTGATCAGATCGACTAAGTCCCATATATGGTTCCGCACCGGCGAATCCTCCGGCAGCTTCTTCGACAAGTTGACCAGCGTCAAAAATACGGCATCCCGGCTTGAACATACCTCCCGCTGCAGCGTAATGAGGGAGAACATGCTGCCGATATCGCCGCCGTTCGCTTGATACTGCTCTTTGACGAAGCGGGTCACGCCTTCGTACAGCGCTTGCTCTTCTGGAGACAGCGTCAGCGGCACATTCTTGACGATGCGCTTCGTGAACTGCACGCTGCCTTCGCCGCGCCGATTGCGGACCATCACCTTGGACAGCTCGGTCTGGAGCTTGTTCTCGTTCTTCGGTATCCGCTTATCGGCCACGAAATTAGTGCTGAATTCGTCTTGTCCGCCGAGCTGACCGGGCTTCAGCAGCGTAATTAAGTTATATAGCTCGTTCATGTCGTTCTGAACGGGGGTGGCGGTCAGCAGCAAGCAATATTTTTTGCGCAAGTGCTGAATGAACTGGTAATTCGTCGTTTTGCGGTTTTTCAGCTTGTGCGCCTCGTCGATAATGAGCATGTCGAATTCTTGCTCCATCAAGAATGCTTTATGCGGATCGCGCTTGGCCGTATCCATTGAGGCGACGACGACATCTGATTGCCACTGGTATGCTTTCTTCTGCGCGATGGCGGGGATGCCAAATTTATGATTCAGCTCCCGCACCCATTGCAGGACTAGCGATGCAGGCACCAGAATAAGTACGCGTTTGACGAGACCGCGAATCATGTATTCTTTTAGCACGAGCCCGGCTTCAATCGTCTTGCCGAGCCCGACTTCGTCCGCGAGTATGGCGCGTCCCCGCATCTCGTGCAGCACTTTGCGCGCGGTCTCCACTTGATGGGGCAGCGGCTCGACGTTTTGGACATGCGAGAGACAGAGCAACTCGTCGAAGGCGTGAATCCGCTTCGCTTGCTCGGCTTCATAGGCAAGTTGAAACAGCGTGAAGTCATCCCACGGGCCGTTCTTCTCGAGCCTTGCAGACAAATCTTCCGTCCATTCGTGATCCAGATAGAGCGGTACTTGGCCGACTAACCTGTCCGGCGTCGGCAGGGATTCCTGTGGTTCGGGAGCTGAGGCGTCAAGCGACGGCTTCGTCGCTTGGGGCGAGGCTGCGATCTGGGCAAAGCTATGAGCAGCACTCGCATGACCATCATGTACATGGTCTCCGTCTGGCTGCCGCACGATTTCCATTGCAGACGCAGCATTTATGGAAGATACGGGCGCCGCATTGTTGGTTGCGGGCTGCACAGTATTGGATTTCGGCGATTCGTACGTTGGCATCCACTCGACCTCCTTGCTTTAGCTGTAGTATGGTCCTTTTTCGAAGGTTTCATAACCTGATTGGATGTAGTTGGAGGTGGCTTGCACGCAAAAATGGACAGAGTGCAAGGAGTAAAAAAGGGAGATTCATAGAGAAAAAAGAAGCTTGGCAAACTCAGTCTCCATTCTTTGCGGGTTATTTCACCTTTTTACATTAGAAATTCTATATATAGTATAGTACAATGATTTTCGCACACAATATATTGTGGAAGATACATACAATATCGAGAGGTTTGATTACAAGTGTGCTTACAGTGAAATTGAATTAGGAGGTTGTTTTCTTTGAAAACGGTGCAGAAGCAACGCTTGGAAGGGCTAAGCGAAAAAATATTTTTGGATCGCTACGCATGGAAGGATGCGGATACGAACAATACGAAGGTCGGTGACGTCGTATTGGTGTTGACGAAGGACGATCCGAAGTTCCCAGCCAAAGAAGTCGGTGAAGTAATTGCGCGTGACGGACGTTTTGTATCGGTCAAGGTGCGCAGCGGCGAAGTGGTGCAATCCACGGTAGAGAAGCTGACGCTAACGATCGAAAAAACGCCGGAAGAAATGTGGGACCGACTCGCGTCTGCGATGGCATCGGTAGAAGCAACTCCGGAAAAACAAACCGAATGGACTGAAAAGTTTCGCTATATATTGGATGACTGGAAGCTCGTTCCGGGCGGACGCATTGCGGCTGGAGCAGGGGCAAGCGAGGAGCTTACGCTCTTTAACTGTTATGTAATACCTTCGCCGAAGGATAGCCGTGGCGGCATTATGGAAACCTTATCGGAAATGACGGAAATTATGGCCCGCGGCGGCGGGGTCGGCATTAACCTGTCTTCGCTTCGTCCGCGGCGCGCCATGGTACGCGGCGTGAACGGATCTTCAAGCGGCGCCGTATCTTGGGGCGGCTTGTTCAGCTACACGACGGGCTTGATCGAGCAAGGCGGCAGCCGGCGCGGTGCGCTCATGCTCATGATTAACGACTGGCATCCCGACGTACTCGATTTCATAACAGTGAAGCAAACGATGGGTCAAGTGACGAACGCCAACCTGTCCGTCTGCGTGAGCAACGACTTCATGAAAGCCGTGAAGGAAGATCTGAATTGGGAGCTGGTGTTCCCGGATACAGCGGATCCGGAGTATGACGAGCTGTGGGACGGCGATTTGGACAAATGGAAAAAGGCAGGCAGGGCGGTTATACCGTATCGTACCGTAAAAGCGCGCGAAATTTGGCATACGATTATCGAGTCCGCATGGAAATCGGCGGAGCCTGGCGTCGTGTTCATGGAGCACTACAACCAAATGTCGAACAGCTGGTACTTTAACCCGATCATCTGTACGAATCCGTGCGGCGAGCAAGGGCTGCCGGCTTGGGGTGTATGCAACTTGTCCGCGATCAACCTGTCCAAGTTCTACGACGAAGACAACGATGATGTCGCATGGGACGATCTGTCGATGGTTACGCGATATGCCGTGCGCTTTTTGGATAACGTCATCGACAAGACACCGTACCATTTTGAGAAAAATAAAGAGAACCAGCAGAACGAGCGCCGTGTCGGCCTCGGCTCCATGGGTCTGGCTGAGCTTATGATTAAGCTCGGTGTTCGTTATGGCAGTCCGGAATCGCTGGAGTTCCTCGATAAATTGTTCGGCTTCATCGCACGCGAAGCGTATCTGGCTTCGTCTGAAGTTGCGGCGGAGAAGGGCTCGTTCCCGGCATTCGAGACGGAACCCTATCTTCACAGCGGGTTCATGAAGAACATCGTCGACGTCTATCCAGAAGTAGGGGAAGCGATTCGCGCGAACGGCATGCGGAACGTGACCGTCATTACGCAGGCGCCGACAGGCAGCACAGGCACGATGGTCGGCACATCAACCGGGATTGAGCCATACTTTGCATTCAAATATTTCCGTCAGAGCCGTCTCGGCTTCGACGAGCAATTCGTGCCGATTGCGCAGGAATGGATGAACGCGCATCCGGGCGAACCTTTGCCTGACTATTTCATTACGGCGATGGATCTGTCCGCTGAGGATCATATTCGTGCGCAGGCGGCTATCCAGCGCTGGGTGGACAGCTCAATCTCGAAAACGGCGAACTGCCCGAATGACTTTACCGTAGAAGAGACAAAAAATCTGTATGAGCTGGCGTTTGACCTTGGTTGCAAAGGTGTCACGATCTATCGTGACGGCAGCCGTGACGTTCAAGTGCTCTCTACAGACAAGGGAGATAAGAAGAAGGAAGAAGGTAAGGCGGAGGCCGCTGCGACATCCGAAGATGCAGCTCAAGAGACAGAGAAGGAGGCCTCCAGCTCGATCTCGACATCGGAAACCATTGCCGTTACATCTCAGCCAGAGTTGAGCGGAAACAACGGATCGAATAACGTCTACAAGCGTCGTCCGCAGGTGCTGCGCGGCGCGACGTACAAGATTAATACGCCGTTCGGCATGGCGTACATTACGATCAACGATTTGAACGGAATTCCGGGAGAGATCTTCCTGAATGTAGGGAAGGCCGGATCGGACGTATTCGCGATGGCGGAAGCGCTTGGCCGCGTATGCTCCCTGTTCCTGCGTTACGGGGATCATGGCAACAAGGTCGAGCTGCTCATCAAGCACTTGAAAGGCATCGGCGGCTCTGGTGCTATCGGGTTCGGAGCCAATCGCGTAGAATCGATTGCCGACGCCGTGGCGAAGGCGCTGGAGATTCATCTGCAGGAGACATGCGACCATGGGTCCGCAACCGATCCCGCGCCAATCGCGGCGACGATCGCCGCACCGGTCATCGGTCAGGAGCCAACGAAGGGCGAAGTGACGTCCCGTGACCTGTGCCCGTCCTGCGGCACGGCCTCGCTCCTGAACGTGGAAGGCTGCAAGACGTGCGCGAACTGCGGATATAGCCGTTGCTCGTAAGTGGGAGGACGAGTCTATTCCGTTGTTGCGTGTGTTGGTGTCATAATTATTGAGGAAATTTTTAAAATTAATAAGATAAGATTCTCGTATTTATTGAGAAGTGTATAAATATACATCAACATACAGAAATGTTGTAATATAATTAGAAAAGTGTAATAACTTTATATGAAGGCAAGAGTGGAGTGCTTAAAGTGCTTCACTCTTTATTTTTTCATACGAGGTGAAAGTAATGACACAACCCTTATTAATCCGTTTGACGCCTTTTGTTGATGAAAGTTTAAGCGGGTTTGTTGTAAGACTCGCTGAAATAAATCTTATACTTCCTAAGGAGTTACTTAAAATTGCAATTTGGATATGAAAGACGTTAATAGAACGGTAAATGAGGAATCTGGAAAGCAGTGGTGACCCATTCTTGGATTCACCTTTGTTCAGGCCAACCTGTACCCGGCGGCGTAGCTCAACATTTTGGAGCCAATCCAGCGTGAAAAGCGTGCGCTCCATACGTCCTAATTCCCGAAGTGCAACGAACAAGTGGTTGTAAAAGTTACACCATTTACGCAAATAGTTTTTCCATTGAAACCTCCGTATCTTTTTACGGTCTCAGTTCGTTTACAAGGAGAAATCAACTGAAACAGGAAAGTGGGGGTATAAAAAATGAGTGTTTATGTTCCTTATGTTGTCGAGCAAACCGCTCGTGGTGAAAGATCAAGGGTGAGGACTTTAATATTATTTTATGTATAAATTTCATTTTACGGAGGCCCGATATTATGGAAATTTCAAAGGGAGTAGAAATGCTTCATCTAGATTTTCATGGGAATATTATTCACCCAATTCTTTTGTGGGATCGAGAAATGGCTGTTTTAATAGACACAGGATTCCCAGGGCAAATTGAAGATTTACGCGTGGCAATGGAAAAGGTAGGAGTGTCGTTCGACAAACTAAAAGTTGTGATTTTGACGCATCAGGATGTGGATCATATAGGCAGTCTTCCTGAGATTTTGCAGGAATGTGGAAATAATGTTAAAGTATATGCACACGAACTGGATAAGCCGTATATTCAGGGGGAGATACCTCTTTTAAAAGATGGTCACCTTGAGAATCCCCCGAAGGGCAAAGTGGACGATATCTTAATAGATGGTCAGGAACTGCCGTTTTGCGGCAGGATTCGCATCATCCATACTCCTGGGCATACTCCTGGTCATATTAGCCTTTATTTAAGGCAAAGTAAGACTCTCATTGCCGGGGATTCGATGTACAGTGTAAACGGGATTCTCGGGGGAATTCATGTCCCGACCACACTGGATATGAATGCAGCTCGTCTCTCATTGAAAAAGTATTTAGATCTCGACATTGCATCCGTGGTTTGTTATCACGGGGGATTAAGTAATGTAAATGTTAATGATCAGATATTAGGACTTAGCCAGGGATTATAAAGGTAAAGTTTCAGCAAATTATTTTTTGGTGAAACGATGTTGTTCCGCTAACGAAGAACGTTAGTTGAACTTCACTCTAGCTGCGATTTCGAAACCGGATTCCCTTGTAGATAGTAAAGGTCCGGTTTTTTCATGTAACGAATTGCTTAGCGTACAATTTTTTCCGTTTCGTGAGGTGACTCCTATTAGACTAAGAAAATAAAGTCGTCGAATAGGAAAATAAAGCCTTAGACTGACGGTGCGTTAAACGGGACACGAGAATTTTAGTTGGAATGGCTCGCAGCGGTGAAGCCTACAACCCTCCTAAAACGATGCCAATCCAGATAGCAGTTTAACCTACAATTATCGTTTTGTTGTACGAGTTTTGTCTTATTCGCGGGATTTCAAAGAAAGCACGAAGTACCGGATGTATTTAACCAAAGGGCACCGACCCGTAACGATAGCAAGACCGGCCTCCACCCCTTGGATACGGGGGTTTGATCTTCCCCTGTATTTCCTTGCGCCTTCATGTTGCTCAGGTCTATTATGAGGTCCCTCATCCAATCATTCTTTGCTTCTAGCAAGGGTGAAATCCTGTGAATAAGTGAGCATTCGTGTGAAAACTATATCGTACCGAGGGAGTTGAATAGCAAATAGTTCCGGTAAGTTCCATTGACTTTAGCATTTCATAACCTGTCACGCAATCATGGCTTTGGCCGCCAGTGAAATCAAAATGCAAGGGATTGCCTAGCGCATCTACAATGGCGTGGATTTTAGTCGTTAGTCCGCCTCTAGAGCGCCCGATACCTTGGAATTGCTGCCCCCTTTTGCCCCGGCTCCATGCTGATGGACGCGGACAATCGTTGCATCAATCATCACATTTTCGAAATCGGGTTCAATGGAAATATGGTCAAGAATCTGCTCCCACACACCCGACATCTGCCAGCGGCGAAACCGGGTGTATACGGTTTTCCACGAACCATAGCTACTCGCTGAAAGAAATTCGGGAGACGCTGCGAATGCTTAGTCAAGATATGGAAAGCGAGACGTTGTTGAAGACGATGGTGGGCAATAAGATTGAGGAAATCGAAGCCATATCCAAACATTGCGATCGTTGCAGTCCATGCTGGCAGGGCTGCTCGAAACGCCGCAGGAGCACATTCTCAATTATTTGAACTCTTTCAAAATCCCAGATTCGTCCAAGTTCAGAGTCTTCGTCATCCGTTGCTTTACTTCAATGAGAAGAAACTTACTACGCGCCAGAAGGCAGCAAAAGCGACTCCTTCTAGGCTCCACCCGAACTCAGTGAATAGCGGATTTCTCGAAGCCGCCGCCAAGCACATCGGAGACATGCTCAATAGCGATGAATGCTTTTGGATCGATTTCCTGGACGATAGCTTGGCAAGCTCCAGCCTGATGACAACACAGTAGATGACTTGCGTTTCCTCCTTGTTGTAGCCTCCTCTGGCGTAAATGAAGGTGGTCGTCCGGCCGAGCCGGCTCATAATCGCCTCCGACACTTCCTCGAAGTCCTTGGTAATTATCGTCACCGATTTCGATTCGTTCAAGCCTCCCAGAAAGAACTGCAGGGATGCTGCGGTAAATCTCCGGCCATATCGTATTTGAACAAGGAAGCACCTCAAAGCTTTTTAGAATAATTTTTGTTGAGAATGTGTCACGTTTTGGGACGGCGAAATGTATCGTGTGGTAGCATCATTATGAGGATTATGCCGGTTGGAAAACTCAATTGACAAAGGAGGGGTTCTGGCATGCAAATGGCACTGCATTTGATGGAACCGTGGTTAATCGAAAATCAATATACGAAATATAATCTAGGGGAAAGTGGTGTAGAAGACCTTTCATTGGGAGAAATTCTGGAGCTCACATCTGGTGCAAATGTCATTGTTCCCTTTCCGGCATTTCAGATTCTATATCAGGCTTTCCCGTTTCTGAAAGATAAAACAATCAGCAGCCAACATTTTGCAGTAAAGCTGGTTGCGAGTACGGAGATATCTGTTCTTCCCGGTAAAGTCTTCGAGCGGCCTGGACACTTCAGGGTTGGATTTGGCCTTCACCCTGACAAATTCCGCAGTGCAATGGTACTGATGTCTGAATTTATTGCATCAAGAGCATGGGAATGAGACTAGACGGTTCAAAATTCCACGGTCGTTATTTTGAAAGCTTCCATACCTGCGCTAACGCTAAGTTGTACAGTAAATATTCACGAAAAAGTACACCGAGCGTAATTTTTATAGCCGGATTAGGCGATAGCTGCGAGACATGGAATGAGGTCCAAGACCGGATATCGCAGGAAACATCAACCTTTTCCTATGACAGGGCGGGTGCTGGCAGGAGCCAAGCGGCGTCCGTCCCGCGGACTTGCCATAGTCTGGTCGAGGAGCTCTCCGAATTGTTGCTGGCGCTTGACGTGGAACCGCCCTATGTATTAGTGGGACATTCTTTTGGTGGTTTGGTTGCCAGATTGTATGCAAGCCTTAATCCGCAGCTCATTTCCGGTATGATTTTGGTTGACGCTGCGCCCGAATATAAAGAGGTTGCGTATGAAAAGGTTTTGCCTGAAAAGCTGGTTTCAGGAAATAGGGAATATCTTGAAAACCCTATGTTGAATAGTGAGAAGATCGATAAGGTACAGAGCTATAAGCAAATCGTTGATCATTCCCGACAAAGTGACATTCCTCTCTCCATTATTACAAGAGGATTACCCGATATGGGTGACGAGGAATGGCCTCATCTGGAAATACTCGGAATTGAGCAAAGGCTGCAAGCTGAATTTCAGTGGCTGTCAACGTCAAGCAAGCACCGGATTGCCGGTCGCAGCGGACATTATATTCATCACGATGAACCTGAAATTGTGATAGAGGAGATTATGATAATGTTGAAGGGGATAGGAAAGTGAGAGATACAAGGATAAAATTCATGCTGGACCTGCAAAGAATTGAGGAGGAGCAAAGCTGTTCACCCGGGCAATCACTGATTTGCGAATGAATTTTTTTATTTAAGGTTCGTTAAAGGTATGGTGTTTATAATAAATTCGTAAGGTAGCTGCCTACAAGAAATCAACATGGAGGTATCGTATGAATAACATTATGAACACAGCAAAAAAGAAAGCGGGCACAGCCATCCTGTGCGGCGCACTTGTTCTCACATTAGGAACAGGAACTACCTTTGCAGCCGATTCGACTGATTCTGTTCTTATGAAAAGCGAAGGCGGAGTCAAAACTTACTCCACAGATGGCGGTCAAACATGGAGAGAACAGGTTCCGGAGGGTGTGCTGACATTTGGCAACAAAGATAGAAAAATCAAAATCAAAAATGCCTCCGCATCCAATGATGTAATTGGAACAAAGGTTATGGTAAAGTCCGAGAACGGTGTTAAGTTGTACTCTACTGACGGAGGTCAGTCTTGGAGTGAGAACGCCCCTGAAGGTATGCCAACATTCAACCCTGGCGCAGGAAATATCAAAATCAAAAACGACTTCGAATCAAAAGATGGAATTAAAACAAAGGTAATGATAAAGTCGGAAAACGGTGTTAAGTTGTACTCTACTGACGGAGGTCAGACATGGAGTGAAAATGCTCCCGAAGGCATGCCTGTAAAAATGAAATAAGCATTTGTTAAAGCGGCAACCAGAGAGTATCCGCAACAAATTGGTGTGACGGCCAATTTGTTGCGGATTGGATTATATCAACGCTTATGCATATGTTATAGGGGGCATGTACGTGCGAATTTTAATGGTTGAAGATGAAAAATATATGGCCGAAGCCATAGAGCAAATCCTGAAGAAAAATAATTACAGTATTGATTTAGCGTTTGACGGGGAGTATGGCTTAGACTGTGGCCTTTCCGGTATTTATGATATTATCATTCTCGATATTATGCTGCCTAAAATGGACGGCATCATCGTACTGAAAGAATTGCGCAATAACGGCATTCAAACTCCGGTGATACTGCTGACGGCAAAGGGGGAAACCGAAGATAAGGTAGAAGGTCTTGACAGTGGAGCTGATGATTATTTGGCAAAGCCATTTCAGACTGAGGAACTGCTGGCTCGATTGCGTGCCTTGGGGCGCAGAAAAAATGAAATGATACACGATAGCATTTTACTATATGGAGACATTGAACTCGATCCGCACACTTTAAACCTCAACTGTGGGAATAAAGAGTTTAAGCTGACCTTAAAAGAAAGCCAATTGTTAGAGCTATTAATCAGTCGAAAAGGTATTATTGTTTCCAAGGATTCCATCATTGAGAAGCTTTGGGGTTACAAAACCGATGCGGAGGATAACCATGTGGAGGTGTATATCTCTTTTTTACGCAAAAAATTTAGCCATTTAAAATCTACGGTTCGTATTCAAACAGTGAGAGGTGCAGGGTATGTATTAAAAACGTCAAAAGATGGGAAAACCTATGTTTAAAAAACTGCGCAACCGACTTCTTATACTGAATATGTCAATTATTTCTGTAGTGATGATTGGCGCCTTTGCCGTTATTTATCTTACAACCTATAACAACATACAAACCGAAAACCAAAACAAACTGGAATTGTTATCTTCCAAACCAAACGCAGCCTATCTTAACTTACCGGACGATACAAAAAAAGAAAAGATAATCATAGGTATAATCCCTTCTGAATCTTCCCTTTCTTTCAATATGCTTGTAAATTCAGATTGCGAGATTCTTAAAGTAATTTCACATATTGATATGCCGGAGGAAACATATTTTAAAGCAGCCGAACTTGCCCTAAGTGGGAAAAAGGGTAATAGCATCATATCTCTTGAAGATAAACGGTGGCAATATAAAATAACTCCTTTGAATGGCACTCTTGTAACTCGTGAACACGGAAAAAAATTCATAATAAATTCGAATGGAGAAAATGTTCAGATTACATTTTTAGATATAACGGATTCCCACAAAACATTGATGGAACTGTTTACTACATTGTTTTTTGTAGGTATTATCATGCTTTTTGTAATATTTGCAATCAGTCTTTTCTTTGCCAGTCGGTCGATTGCGCCTATTGCCGAGACTTGGGAAAAGCAAAAACAATTCATTGCAGATGTCTCCCATGAACTGAAAACACCTCTTGCCATTATAAATGCCAATTCCGATGCCCTTCTTGCAAACGAAGGAGAAACCATCAAAAGCCAGAAAAAATGGCTTGATTATATAAAGAATCAAACCGACAGAATGGGCAAGCTTGTAAACGATCTTTTATATCTGGCTAAGACAGAGGACACTAACATCAAAATGCTTGATACCCCTTTTGATATCAGCGAAATTGTGAGTGATGTCCTATTATCAATGGAAGCTGTAGCGTTTGAAAAGGACATTACGCTTTTACAAGAGGTGGAATCGAACATTATTATAAAAAGCGACTGCGAAAAAGTCAAACAGGTCATCACTATCCTGATGGATAACGCGATAAAGTATACGGAGAAAAAAGGCCGTATTAATATTACACTGAAAAAAACAAGGCATCAGCTTGCCTTTTCAATAAAAAACAGCGGCAAAGGCATACCCCAAAAAAATCTATCAAAACTGTTTGACCGTTTTTACAGGGTTGACCCTGCAAGAACACAGGAGAACGGCGGTTATGGTTTGGGACTGCCTATAGCCAAAGCTATCATCGACAGGCTTGGCGGTAAAATTTACGCCGACAGTAAGGAGAATGATGGCGCAACCTTTACTTTCACACTTGGATTATAAGCAGCCTATACACGCTGTAACCATTGATGATAGCCCTTCGGTAGTGGTTCTGAACTGGGCGGGGGCTTGCAATCACCGAACAAGATGCATGTGAAACCCGCCTATGTGTCCGGGTGCTACTTGTATAAATGTATTCCCATCTTTATTGGTTCCCCAATTTAAAAGTTTGGCTATATTAACAGACGAAGTTTTTTATTCATTTCCTAAAATTTTTAATATTCAATTCTGTCGGATTTTGTAGTTTTTCGTTGTTTCCCTATTAACTTGGTGTAATCACATCTTTAATCCTAACGAAAAGGGGGAAAGCAATGATTCATTTCCATCAGATCAATAAACATTACGGCAATTTCCATGTGCTGAAGGATATTAACTTATCGATTAAGCAAGGTGAAGTTGTAGTCGTTATCGGACCGAGCGGTTCCGGAAAAAGCACGATGGTTCGCTGTATTAACCGATTGGAGCTGGTTACGGACGGCGAGTTGATTGTAGACGGCATACGAGTAAATGACAAGTCCACCGACATCAATCGATTGCGTCGGAATATCGGGATGGTGTTCCAACATTTCAACTTGTACCCCCATAAAACGGTGCTGCAAAACATTACTCTTGCTCCCACGCAAGTAGCCGCAATGTCTAAACAGGAAGCGGAACAGGCGGCAATGTTGTACCTTGAGAAAGTAGGCATCGCTGATAAAGCAGATGCTTTCCCGTCTCAGTTGTCCGGTGGCCAGCAGCAGCGCGTCGCCATCGCGCGAGGGCTGGCGATGAAGCCTAAAATTATGCTGTTCGATGAGCCTACTTCGGCACTGGACCCGGAAACCATCGGAGAAGTGCTGGATGTCATGAGAACGCTAGCGCGGGAAGGAATGACGATGGTTGTCGTCACTCACGAGATGGGCTTTGCCAAAGAAGTGGCGGACCGTGTCGTATTTATGGATCAAGGGAGAATTATTGAAGAGGCGGAACCGGCACAATTTTTTACTAACCCGCGTGAAGAGCGGGCTCAGATGTTCCTCAGTCGGATATTGAACCACTAATAGGGGTTGTTCAATAAGTTCGCTTTTGATCACGCACTAATAAAAAAGGAGAGTTCTGCATGAAACGTTGGAGCAAAGTAATCGGTATATCATTAGCCGTCGCATTATTTGTAAGCGCTTTATCAGGGTGTGTAAAACAGGCTTCCGAAGACGAGGGAACGATTGCCAAGATTAAAAAGCAAGGGAAAGTCATTGCGGGCGTGAAGTATGATCTGAATCTGTTCGGACTAAAGGATCCGGCTACCGGGCAAGTGCAGGGTTTAGACATCGACATTGCGAAGCGGGTCGCGAAGAAAGTACTCGGGGACGAAAATGCAATCGAGTTCATGGAGGTTACGTCCAAAACGCGAATTCCAATGCTTAAAAACGGTGACATCGATATGATCGTTGCGACAATGACAATTTCGGAAGAACGGAAAAAAGAGATCGATTTCTCGGACGTTTATTTTACGGCAGGCCAATCGCTGCTTGTACCCGCTGACAGCCCGCTCAACTCCATCAAAGATTTGACGAAGGATTCAAAAGTACTGACCGCAAAAGGTTCAACATCCGCAAAAAACGTTCGCGAGGCGGCACCGGACGCGCAAATTCTGGAATTTGAAAACTATGCCGAGGCGTTTACGGCATTAAAAGCGGGCCAAGGCTCCGCATTGACGACAGATAATGCCCTGCTTTACGGAATGGCGCAGCAAGACAATAACTTCCGCGTCTTGGATGAGACTTTCACAGAAGAGCCTTATGGCATCGGAATCCGAAAAGGCGATAAAGAGTTTGCGGAATTGATCAACGATACATTAAAAGAGCTAAAGGACAGCGGCGAATACGCTCAAATTTATGAGAAATGGATCGGCAAAAAACCGATCTAAACGCAGATGCCGAGGGGATAAGCGCTGGCCGCTCGTCTCCTCTTTTCTTATTAACGAAGCTAACGAATCTAGGGAGGGTAAAAATATGTTTATCCATTTTTCGGTCCTTACTGAGCATCTCGACCGTTACTTGATCGGATTGGGGGGGACCGTCGCAGCAAGCGTTATTTCTCTCATTGCGAGTTTTATTCTTGGCGCAATCATTGCGGTGTTCCGCATTACCCCCGTTAAGCCGCTTCAATGGATCGGCACCGCCTATGTCGAGTTTTTCCGCAATATTCCGCTCATGCTCATCGCATTTTTTGTTCTGGTCGGACTTCCGCTCTTGACGGGTGCTATTCTTGTGCCGTTTGTATCCGGCCTGACCGCCTTGACTGTGTACACTTCCGCATTTATTGCGGAAGCGATCCGTGCTGGAATTCAGGCAGTTCCCAAAGGACAGATGGAAGCGGCCCGTTCTTCCGGATTAACCTATATTCAAGCTATGCGGCACGTCATCATGCCGCAGGCCGTCAAATTGGTTATTCCGCCGTTAGGCAATCAATTTTTGAACCTGGTGAAAAATTCTTCGATATTTACGATATTATCGGCATCGGACTTAATGTATCAATCCGATTTAATTAATTCGGACACATTTGACACGTTCAGCACTTACATTTTTGCCGCACTGTTTTACTTAATCTTGACGATTCCGCTTAGTTTCGGTATCCGTTACTTAGAACGCAGGTTTCAGATCGTAAAAGGAGTTGAGGCGTAATGGATTTTATCGGAGCATTGTCCCCTGTAAATATGCAATTTTTGCTGAATGGGTTTCTAATCACAATTGAGGTTGCCCTTATATCCATTGCGGTCAGCTTTATAATCAGCGTGCTTGTGGGTACGGTCCGGTACGCAAAAGTGCCTGTGCTAGGCAAGTTATTCGCGGTCATCGTAGAGATCATCCGCAACCTGCCGCTACTCTTGATTATCTTTTTTACCTACTTTGCCCTGCCGGAGATCGGTATCAAGCTTGATAAATTTACTGCAGCAGTGATTGCGCTTGTCATCTTTGAGTCAGCCATGATCTCCGAGATCGTGCGGGGCGGACTGAACTCAGTCGAGAAGGGCCTTATTGAAGCAGGGCGTTCTTCCGGATTGACGGCTGTGCAGACACTTAGGCACATCGTGCTTCCGATCGCATTGCGCCGCATGGTGCCGCCAATGGTGAGCCAATTCATCTCGCTGCTGAAAGACACGTCTTTAGCAGTTGTAATTGCCCTGCCGGAATTGATGAACCATGTGCAGATCATCAACGGACATAATATCAATTACGTCATTCCGACGTTTCTGTTTGCCGCTCTGCTTTATTTTGCGATCAATTATTTGCTCTCGATCGCTTCGCGCAAGCTTGAAAATAAACATTCCTGAAAATGGTTGTTTTTGCGCGACAAAATGCCCCTCTTCCGGTACGATAAGAAGGAGGGCTGGGGGGCATCATGAGCGGAAAGGAGCGCGCAAATCGGTATGCGGGACCATAGACTGTTCATTTGGATTATGATTCTCTTGTCGACGGGACTGCTCGGAGAAGTGAAAATTACCCCGTTCGGCGGAGATTTTCGGTTTTCGCTCGGTATTATGGCGTTTTTTTTCGGGATGTTATGGTTTTCTGTTCCCGTGCTTGGGACAGGCATTTCCGCGGGAATATTCGTCGTGTTGTTCCGGATTGCGATGGGTGGGTTGCTGCACGGTATCCCTCTGCACGAAGGGTTTGTTCAGCATATGCCTGTATTTTTCTATTATGTCACGTTCGCTTTTGTCATCTCACTGCTTAAAATTAAAACGAATGTTGAATATCACTTGAAAGTCGCATTTTTTGGCGCGTTTGCGGATATGGCATCCAATGGAGCGGAATTGCTGATTCGTATGGCTTCTGGCGAAGCGTCACATGTGACGTCTCAAGAGGTGATGTTGATCGTTCTCGTTGGTTTGCTCCGCAGTTTCTTTGCCGTAGGACTGTGCAATATGCTGGCGATTCGTCAGGTTCGGGCGCTGGGAGAGCAGAGGCGGTTGGAATTAGAGCGTTTAATGATGATTAATGCGGATTTGTTTGAAGAGGCCTTTTATCTCCGGAAGTCCATGTCTCATATTGAAGAAATTACACGTGAGAGCTACTGGTTATACAAATCACTCAAAAGCCAGTCGTACCCGGACGCGGCACAGGCTCTCCATATTGCGGAACATGTCCATGAAATCAAAAAGGATTCGGAACGGATTTTATCGGGTTTATTTAAGATCATCCAACAGGAACGGATGCTGTCGAAGCGCATAACCGTTTCAGATCTATGTGCAATGGTGAAGCGTGCCAATACGAATTACAGCTTGCTGCTCGGAAAAGACGTCGAAATCGATGCGAGATGCGACATCAATCTTTCAACCAACGAAATTTATCCGCTTCTCTCCGTACTAAACAACATCGTGTCTAATGCTGTAGAAGCGATTCCACACCAAGGTCAGATCCAGATGCAGGTTGATCTTCACGATGATTCTATCTTCTTCACTGTCACGGACAACGGTCCGGGCATATTGGCCGATGAGTTGGAATTGATTTTTCATCCCGGATTTACGACCAAATTCGATGCCGAAGGAAACTCGTCAACAGGCATCGGTCTTTCCCACGCTGCGGATATCGTTCGTTTGCTTGGTGGAGACATTAGCGTTTGCAGCAGTCCTGGACGCACAAGCTTTGAAATCCGAATTTCTGTGGAACGTTTAACTGAGAGAGAGGGTGTCGAACATGCTGAAATTTTATCTGGTTGAAGACGACCATGCCATCCGCAAAATGTTATCGCGCATCGTAAACGAAAGTGGTCTTGGCGAGGTAGTTGGCGAAGCGGGAGACGGATCTTGCGCGTCTGTGATAGATGTTCAAGATGCGGACGTCGTGATCATTGATCTGTTAATGCCGGGCCGCGACGGGATTGAGACCGTCAAAGCGCTGCGCGAAGAAAATTACGGTGGCAGATTTATCATGATCTCCCAAGTGGAGAACAAGGAGATGATCGGCGAAGCTTATCAGCAAGGAGTCGATACCTTTATACAGAAACCAATCAATCGCTTGGAAGTTCTAGCGGTGCTGCGGCGTGTATCCGAACACCTGTTGTTGGAGAAATCCGTGCAGACGATCCGTAACTCGCTTAGTTTGCTAGAGGTATCCGGAACCGCGGATATCAAGGCAGGAATGATCCTCCAAAAGGAAAGATCGATCGAACAACAAGCCCGCTCCTTATTGCTGCAATTAGGAATTGCTGGCGAAGCGGGCACTTCTGACCTCATCCGTATTATGAAATGGCTGAAAGAGCAGCAGCAGGAGCATGAGCAAAGTATACTGCCGGACTTGCCGCCGCTCAAAACCATTTACGAACAAGTGGCGATAAGCAGCCGTCAGCAGCCTGAGACAAATCTGAAAAAGGACGTGCGTGCGATTGAACAGAGAATACGCCGGTTAGCCTTGCAAGCGCTTACCCATCTATCGTCTTTAGGCTTGACCGATTATGGGAACCCGACATTTGAATACTTTGCTTCGCGGTTGTTTGATTTTCAGGAAGTGCGCCTCCGTATGCGGGAGCTGGAGGAACAGAGCAAGTCATCCGCTTCCAAATTAAACCTTCGAAAGTTTTTATATGTTTTTTATATAGAGTCCTGCTCCTCTAGTCATTGATTTGATATAGCTGTAATTACATATGAGATTCAAACTTGAGCTCTTCACTCCCATACCCTGCATCCGCAGTCACACGATTAGCAAGAATTAAGTTGTCAAATCTCGTTCACAGCCTCGCTCGATAGGCGATTGTGCAACAATACCTACCTATAACTCATCAAGAACATACATTTCGAAATATCTATCTATATAACTGTGCATGCCAAAGTTCACTGTAATTAAATGCAAAAAAGAGACATTCTCGACCCTCTGTGTACAATAGAAGTACCACCAACCACTCTACGCAGAGGAGAACAAGCAATGTCTCATACGCATACGTTAGCACAACATCTGAATTGGTACAATATCTTTCGAGAATGGAAACTTCCGTTGTATTTTTCCAAA
>NZ_JAMAWB010000119.1:0-286 GCF_023713585.1 Paenibacillus sp. MER TA 81-3 | reverse complement strand
GAGGCCACTGAAAAACACGGCTTTTGTACGTAACCGAATGTGAACACATCAAAAAATACGATTTTCATTCAGATTTCACGAATGAAAATCGTATTTTTTTGCTTACTGTCCCACTGGAGGCGAGCATTTTCAACCCATAAGCTTCAGTATTCGCTTTAAATTAACCGCAAATATCGCCATTGCCCCCTGAATCTCCATGCCAACCAGACCCGAGGAGGACGCAACGTCGTACCCGTGTCTATGCTTAAGTTCACTGTTCTTGGCCTCAATCTTGTATCGTTCTTTA
>NZ_JAMAWB010000118.1:0-289 GCF_023713585.1 Paenibacillus sp. MER TA 81-3 | reverse complement strand
CATAGCAGCTTAAAAGCTTATTCAGGAGGAGCGAAAGCGATGACGAAGGGGCGTTCGACGACTTGGCAGGAACGGATCGATATTGTGCAATACTGTCTTGCTCATCAGCATGACTACCATAAGACAGCGGACCATTTTCAGGTCTCCTACCAGCAAGTCTATCAATGGGTGAAGAAGTTTGAAGATGGCGGTCAGGATGCGTTAAAGGATGGACGGGGAAGAAAGAAAGCGCCGGAGGAATTAACAGAGGCCGATCGCCAAAAACTCGAGATGAAAAAGATGGAATATG
>NZ_JAMAWB010000117.1:0-294 GCF_023713585.1 Paenibacillus sp. MER TA 81-3 | reverse complement strand
CTCAAGATGAGATTTCCCAATTAGTAAGACCCCTTGAAGACGACGAGGTAGATAGGTTCGGGGTGGAAGCACAGCAATGTGTGGAGCTGACGAATACTAATCGGTCGAGGGCTTATCCTAAGCAATAATGATTCGAAGCAGTTGAAACTTTCGCGTTCAGTTTTCAGGGTGCAAACCCTTGAATACCTGTTTGGTGGCGATAGCGGAGGGGTTCCACGCGTACCCATCCCGAACACGACCGTTAAGCCCTCCAGCGCCGATGGTACTTGGACCGCAGGGTCCCGGGAGAGTAGG
>NZ_JAMAWB010000116.1:0-296 GCF_023713585.1 Paenibacillus sp. MER TA 81-3 | reverse complement strand
GTATTCGTACGTGGCCAACAATCCGTTGAAGTTTATTGACCCTAGCGGGAACCGATATATACCTTCAGAAATGAAGAGCATTATAGACGCGGCTATGAAAATAAACTCAACCAATGATGAACTGTACGGGGAATTCAATTCTCTATTAGGCTCACAGTTTGAGGCGGTGTACACTGAGAGTGATCACAACAGATTTAATTACTTGTTTGGATTGCTAACACAAACAAGCAGCTATTCGAACAGTGCAGGAAATGCAGACTGGGCAAGAGGACAGTTAATAGAGGCATATAATAAAT
>NZ_JAMAWB010000115.1:0-303 GCF_023713585.1 Paenibacillus sp. MER TA 81-3 | reverse complement strand
CTTATTGTAGATTCGACCCATACCAAAGCTCGCTATACCCAAAAGACGCCGCAGGAGGTGCTCCGAGAACGCTCCAAAAAGCTGAGAAAAGTTATCTATTCGCTGGATGAATCGATGAAGAATGCCTAAACGATTGCTGATGATCTGGAGCACTTGCAAACCTCTGCGGACCCGGATGCCAAAGTCGGTCACAAAAGTGCTGATTCTTCGTTTTTCGGATACAAAACTCATATCGCCATGAGCGAGGAACGGATCATAACGGCGGCCACGATTACGACCGGCGAACAAAGCGATGGCAAGCAG
>NZ_JAMAWB010000114.1:0-304 GCF_023713585.1 Paenibacillus sp. MER TA 81-3 | reverse complement strand
GCGTGTAACCCGCTACTTCCGCGGCTGTCAGCTCCACCGTTTTACCTGTTACTCCGTCTACGGTCGTGGCTTCCGCCAGGACTTTATCCGTGCCTTGCTCCAGATAGTTCACGCTCAGCTTTTGTGCCGTTCCTTTGTAGTAGAACGTGTACACATTGCCTTCCGCTTTGAAGGTGTAGTTATCGCTGGACTTCACTGGCGTGTAACCCGCTACTTCCGCGGCTGTCAGCTCCACCGTTTTACCTGTTACTCCGTCTACGGTCGTGGCTTCCGCCAGGACTTTATCCGTGCCTTGCTCCAGATA
>NZ_JAMAWB010000113.1:0-317 GCF_023713585.1 Paenibacillus sp. MER TA 81-3 | reverse complement strand
ATATCTTTCGAGAATGGAAACTTCCGTTGTATTTTTCCAAATCTGTATTGAATCACATCTCTCACTTTGTGGACGGAATGCTGTCTGAAGGATTTACAGGTACATTAACAAATATCCACCGCGAGAGCCTGCATAATCGGGATCGTAGAAGCCTCAGCCACTTTCTGGCTCATGGGAAGTGGAGTGAAACGTTCCTAAAGCAAATCATACGTAATATCGCTTATAAGCAAGTAAAATGGAGCGCAAAACAGAATAACAGTCCTATCTTTGTCATTGTAGATGATACCGTATGTGAGAAAACAAAGCCTTCGTCACAG
>NZ_JAMAWB010000112.1:0-320 GCF_023713585.1 Paenibacillus sp. MER TA 81-3 | reverse complement strand
AATCCTTAACCGCTCCGACCCGACTATATTTTGAATAAACATCTTAGCAATACTCTCCCACTCATTCAGGATGCTACATCTGATTTCTCATCGAATTCTGTGGATTACTTTAAGGGCCATACCTTATTGCGGCATTCTCATACGTTAAATTAGTGTAGCTCCCATCCGTTTTTTCCTCCGATAATCATGTTCAAATCCTTAACCGCTCCGACCCGACTATATTTTGAATAAACATCTTAGCAATACTCTCCCACTCATTCAGGATGCTACATCTGATTTCTCATCGAATTCTGTGGATTACTTTAAGGGCCATACCTTAT
>NZ_JAMAWB010000111.1:0-322 GCF_023713585.1 Paenibacillus sp. MER TA 81-3 | reverse complement strand
CTGAGCGTGAACTATCTGGAGCAAGGCACGGATAAAGTCCTGGCGGAAGCCACGACCGTAGACGGAGTAACAGGTAAAACGGTGGAGCTGACAGCCGCGGAAGTAGCGGGTTACACGCCGTTGAAGGAAAGCGATAGCTACACCTTTAAAGCAGAAGGTAATGTGTACACCTTCTACTACAAGGGAAACGCGCAGAAGCTGACCGTGAATTATCTGGAGCAAGGCACGGATAAAGTCCTGGCGGAAGCCACGACCGTAGACGGAGTAACAGGTAAAACGGTGGAGCTGACAGCCGCGGAAGTAGCGGGTTACACGCCAGTGA
>NZ_JAMAWB010000110.1:0-323 GCF_023713585.1 Paenibacillus sp. MER TA 81-3 | reverse complement strand
GCTGACCGTGAATTATCTGGAGCAAGGCACGGATAAAGTCCTGGCGGAAGCCACGACCGTAGACGGAGTAACAGGTAAAACGGTGGAGCTGACAGCCGCGGAAGTAGCGGGTTACACGCCAGTGAAGGCAAGCGATAACTACACCTTTAAAGCAGAAGGTAATGTGTACACCTTCTACTACAAGGGAAGCGCGCAGAAGCTGAGCGTGAACTATCTGGAGCAAGGCACGGATAAAGTCCTGGCGGAAGCCACGACCGTAGACGGAGTAACAGGTAAAACGGTGGAGCTGACAGCCGCGGAAGTAGCGGGTTACACGCCAGTGA